>CAYXKO010000157.1:0-6054 GCA_964465435.1 uncultured Saprospiraceae bacterium
GGCGTCAGGATGAATACAGCCATTTTCCGGGCCGGAAATTTGCAGAACGTCATTTCCCTGGATCCGTTTGCTGTGGAGAAAACCGAAGTGCTGATGGGCACAGGGTCTGTCATTTATGGCAGCGATGCCATAGGAGGCGTCATGAGTTTCAGCACCCTGACCCCGGAATTTGGCAATCCCCGCGAACCCAGGATAAAAGGGACTGCCAATTTCAGATATTCTTCGGCCAACCAGGAGAAAACCGGACACCTGGATGTTCGCGTAGGATGGAAGAAATGGGCCATGGTCAGCTCGATCAGCAGCAACCAGTTTGGAGACCTGCGCATGGGCAGTCATGGACCGGCGGAATACCTCAGAAATTATTACGTACAACGCACAGACAGCGTCGACCATATCATATCCAATCCCGATCCACAAGTACAAATTCCCACCGGTTATTCCCAGATAAATCTCATGCAAAAAGTCCGGTTCGCTCCTGTCAAAACCTGGGATCTGCTCTATGCATTTCACTTTTCAGAGACCTCAGATTATTCCAGGTACGACAGACTCATAGAAACCAGTAAGGATGGTCTTCCAAGATCTGCAGTTTGGAATTACGGTCCTCAAAAGTGGAGCATGAATCAACTGAGCATTACCCACAAATACTCAAACAGGCTTTACGATCACATGAGCCTCCGGCTGGCTATCCAGGCATTTGAAGAAAGCAGAATAGACAGGAATTTCAGCGGCAGCAGCCGTTTCAGACTTAGGGGTCAGAAGGAAATTGTGGATGCATACTCAATGAATGCTGACTTTGAAAAAACCATGGGAAATACCCGCCTGTTTTATGGTCTGGAGTCTGTATATAACAAAGTAAAATCCAGGGGCAGCGCTGTTGATATAAGAACAGGCATTCCCATTGCGGTTCCCGACCGATACCCTAAGTCCGAATGGCAAAGCCATGCGGTGTACTTCAGCGGACAGCACAGGTTTTCCAAACAGATATTGGCAGAGGGTGGCATCCGCCTGAATCTTTACTCCACCCATGCAGACTTTAGCCGACATCTGAGTTTTTACCCATTTGATTTTACCCGTTCCACACTGCAGGACCAGTCGCTGAGCGGCAACCTGGGCCTGGTATTTGCACCGGCTGAAACATGGAAGATCGGGATCAATTCCGCGACCGGATTTCGTGCTCCCAACGTGGACGACATTGGAAAGATCTTCGATTTTGCCGCCGGCGAAGTGGTTGTGCCCAATACCCGGCTTAAGTCCGAGCAGGCGTACAACCTGGAGGTCAACCTTTCCAGGATCTTTGGAAGATATCTCAAGCTGGACCTCTCAGCCTATTACACCTACCTGGACCAGGCCATGGTGCGCAGACCCTTTCAGGTGGCCGGCCAGGACAGCATCCTGTTTAACGGGGAACTCAGCAGGGTATTTGCCATTCAAAATGCGGCATTTGCCAGGGTGTACGGATTTCACCTGGGCTTTGAGGCCAGGATCCCGGGAGGGTTTTCGCTTTTGAGCAAGTACAATTTCCAGATTGGACAGGAAGAAATGGACAGTGGTCAGAAAAGCAGGTCCAGGCACGCAGCCCCTCCCAACGGGCTGACCCGCCTCAGTTACTCCAGGGAGGGTATGACCATCCAGTTAAGTGCTCAGTACAGCAGCAAGGTCAGCTTTGAGAATCTGAATGAGGAGGAACGCCAGAAACCGGCCATCTACGCCCGGGATGAAAATGGAAATCCCTGGTCGCCAGCCTGGTTTATTCTCAATTTCAAGGCCCAAATGAAACTTGGCGAACAAATTTCCGTCAGCGGAGGCATCGAGAACCTTACTGATCAGCGCTACAGGCCTTACAGTTCCGGAATCGTAGCCCCCGGGAGGAATTTCATCCTGTCCCTCAATCTGAAGTTTTGATTGTTTGGAATTTGCGTCATTCAGCCCGATCCTAAAGGCTTCGGCCCGACGAGCTGTAAGGCCGTAAGCCAATGTTAGTTTTTTCCTAATTTCATCCGCCGGGCCCGAAATTTTATGAAAGTTCTTTTCTTTTGTACTGAATTATTACAAAGAATGCGACGATCCTCTGCCATGAAAATAAAGATCCTCATGAGTTTAACTGCGGCGATGCTGCTTTCCATGATCCATTCTTCCTGCAAACGAGGGCCTGCAGAAGAACCGGAATTTGACAAGACCAGCGCGTTTACCTACGTGCGCAAGCAGGTTGAGTTTGGCCCCAGGGTGCCCAACTCGGAGGCTCACAAGAACTGTGCCGCCTGGATGATCGGCGAATTCAAATCCCACGGAGCCCGCGTCATAGCCCAGGAATTCCAACCTACCGCATATGACGGGACCGTGCTACAGGGCACCAACATCATTGCCAGCCACAATCCCTCTGCCAAGCACAGGATCATCCTGGCCGCCCACTGGGACTCCAGGCCCTTTTCTGACCAGGACCCGGACAGCGCCTTTCACAAAACGCCCGTAGACGGTGCGGACGATGGTGCGAGCGGGGTCGGAGTGCTCATGGAGATATCCCGCAACCTGCAGCAAAGTCCCCTGAAAAAGCTGGGGGTTGACATCATCCTGTTTGACTGTGAGGATTATGGCAACGACGGAGGAGAAATGGAAAGCTGGTGTCTGGGAAGTCAGCACTGGTCCAAAAATTTTCACGAACCCGGATACAGGGCAGACTACGGCGTCCTTCTGGACATGGTAGGTGGAAAAGATCCCAATTTCAGTCAGGAGTATTACAGCCGGCAGCTGGCCCCGCGCGTCATGGACAAGGTCTGGGGAATTGCCAAAGAAATGGGTTATGGCCACTGGTTTGTCAATACCGCAGGTGCGCCCATCATCGACGACCACATCTTTGTCAACAAGGATGCGCGCATTCCCATGATCAATATCATCAACCGCCCTCCGGGAAGCAAGACCGGATTTGTCCATCACTGGCATACCCAAAAAGACAATCTCAACGCAATCGAGCCGGCCACGCTTGAAGCGGTCGGCAAGGTTCTGATCCGCCTGATTTACCTGGAGGATGCCGATAAGATCTGATATTTAAACGCAATTTGAAATCAGGCAGAAGCTTTGATTTCAGAGCGCATGCAACCGGACTAATAAACGGATTTTTTTTGTAACAACAGGCCTGTTCCATACCGAAACTCCCTTGAGGTATGGTCCAATTGCCTTACTTTTGCGGCCCTTATGAGCCTAACGGAAGAAATCAACAAACGCCGGACCTTTGGCATCGTCTCACATCCGGATGCAGGTAAGACCACGCTCACCGAGAAATTGCTCCTCTTTGGGGGAGCGATCCAGACTGCCGGTGCCGTCAAGTCGAATAAAATAAAAAAGTATGCAACATCCGACTTTATGGAGATCGAACGCCAAAGAGGTATTTCGGTCGCCACCTCTGTAATGGCCTTTCCTTACCGCGATCTGCAGATCAACATCCTGGATACTCCGGGACACAAGGATTTTGCCGAAGACACCTTCAGGACCCTGACCGCGGTGGACAGCGTGATCGTGGTGATCGACGTAGCCAAAGGGGTGGAGGAACAAACTGAAAAACTGGTGGAGGTATGCCGCATGCGCAAAACCCCGATCATAGTTTTTATCAACAAGCTGGACCGCGAAGGAAAAGACTCATTTGATCTTTTGGATGAGGTGGAAACCAAACTGAAACTCAAGGTGACACCCCTCACCTGGCCCATCGGCATGGGACAGGATTTTCAGGGGGTTTACAGCTTGTACGAACGGAAATTTATTCACTTCAGACCCCACGGAAAGCAGGAAGGCGAAGAAGTGCATATTGTGGAAGACCTCAACGACACCCGCTTTTCAGATCTCATCGGTCCCAGGGCCCATAAAAGGCTCGGAGAAGACCTTGAAACGATCCATGGGGTTTATCCTGACTTTAAAAGGGAAGATTATCTGGAAGGCAGGATCTGTCCGGTGTTTTACGGGAGTGCGGTCAATAATTTCGGAGTGCGCGAATTGCTGGATTGCTTCGTAGAGATCGCCCCGACACCCTTGCCCAGAGATACCGAGGAAAGAAAGGTCATGCCTGCGGAATCCAGGATGACGGGATTTGTATTCAAGATACACGCCAACATGGATCCCAAGCATCGCGACCGGATCGCCTTCTTCAGGATCTGTTCCGGGAAGTTTGAGCGCAACACCAACTACTTTCACGTGCGTCTTGGGAGGCAGCTGAGATTTTCCAATCCCACTTCCTTCATGGCGGCCCGTAAGGAAGTGGTCGATGAAGCCTATCCGGGAGATGTGGTCGGCTTGTACGACAGTGGTAACTTTAAAATCGGAGACGCCCTCACCGAAGGGGAAACCCTCCATTTCAAAGGGATCCCGCGCTTTTCCCCGGAGATATTCCGGTATGTCAACAACGCTGATCCTTCGAAATTCAAACAATTTGCCAAAGGACTGGAACAGCTCATGGACGAAGGCGTGGCACAGCTTTTCACCAAGGAAGATTCAGGACGAAAGATCATCGGCGTGGTAGGCGCATTGCAGTTTGACGTCATCCAATACAGATTGGAGCACGAGTATGGCGCAGCATGCAATTACGACCCCATCCAGCTGCACAAAGCGCTTTGGATCGAATGCGATGACGCAAAGGAGTTGAACGAGTTCAGAACGCGCAGAAAAAAAGACCTCGCCATGGACAAGGATGGCAAACTCGTGTTTCTGGCAGAGTCCGCCTGGTCCTTAAAGCTGGCCCAGGAAAATTTCCCCAAGGTCAAATTCCACATGAGCAGCGAATTCTGATTTATGACAGCCAGGAAAACAAACCCAAAGCCAGCCGGCAAAAAAGGAATGCTGATCGCATTTGAAGGCATTGACGGGTCGGGCAAATCCACCCAGGCGAGGATGCTTTACAAGCACCTTCAGGGCAAAGGAGTCCCCGTATGGCTCACGGCAGAACCCACTTCCAACCAGATAGGCACCCTGATCAGGCAGGGATTTTCGGGAGAGCTGCACTTTGATCACAGGACCATTGCAGGACTTTTCGTGGCAGACCGGCTGGATCATATCCTAAATCCGGAATTCGGAATGAAGTCCAAGGTGGACCAGGGTTTCATTGTGATCTGCGATCGTTATTATCTTTCTTCCTTTGCCTACCAGGGCAGCCACATGCCGATGAAATGGGTCATGCAGGCCAATAGCCTGGCCATGGATTTATTGAAACCCGATCTTACCATTTTCATCGATGTCCCTGCCAAGCTGGCCATGCAGCGGATCCACGAGAACAGAAGCAGTACGGAGCTTTACGAAACCGAAAAAAACCTGAGAAAGGTCAAATCGAACTACAAGGCTGCAATCGCACTCCGCGAAAGATCAGAGCGGATCGTGAGCCTGAGCGGAAAAGAAAACATTGATACCCTGCACAGAAAAATTTTATCACTGGTGGATCTTGCATAACAGCCGGTTATCAGTCTAACGGCCTATCAACACCAGTTCTACCCTCCTTTTGGATTTTATTCCTTCCGGTAAAGAATCCTTTGAGGAAGGATTGCCCGCCCCAAAGGCCTTTGAAATCATGCGCTCTCTGCTGATACCCGATGAAAGCAGATAGTCCAGACACACATCCACCCTTTTTTGCGACAGCTTCTGCCTGTCGCCTGTACACTCCCTGCTGTCGGCGTGTCCCTCCAGGCTCAATAATAACTCGGGAAAAGTCCTCATGCGATTGACAATCCGATCCAGATCAGCCTTTGCGGGACCATCCAATCTGGCTGATCCCCTTTTGAAATATACCACCACAATGCCATGCTCATCCTGCACCGAAATTGATTCAGGCCACCAACAACAGAACGGGTCAGATAACCACACAGGCAGAGATGCTTTTTGATCCAGGCATGGTTCTGCCATATCCGATTTTACGGTCTTTGCATTCAGTCCAATAAAATGAAACACATGTCCGCAGAAAGAAACCTGATTTTCCAGGCATAATAGAAACGGCAGAGAGAAAATTAAAAATGATCTTCCCTGCCAGAAATGAAACCACCCATCAGGTGATCTCCCGGAGAACCCTTCCAAAAGAGCATTCAG
>CAYXKO010000158.1:0-5902 GCA_964465435.1 uncultured Saprospiraceae bacterium
CCCACCTTGGTCACGGAGTTTTCGCCGTTTGTGTTCTTAACAGTCAATTTAACCGTGTAGACACCTGCTACCGGGAAACTTACTGTGGGATTGCGGTCCTTGGAAACAGAGGGATTGGCATTTTCAAACTGCCAGGACCAATCGATTACGTCTTTGGAAGAAAGATCCCTGAAGTTAAGTTTATCTCCTGCACAAATCTGCGTTTTGGCAGAAAAGTCCACCCTGGGGATTAAAAGCACTGTTAAATCCCTTACTGATTCTATTGTACCACAATCATTGGTAACCTTAAGAACCACTTTATACTCTCCCTCAGCCTTATAGGTGTGGGAAGGACTTTGGTCTGTGCTGGTCTCGCCGTCGCCGAATTCCCATACATAGGAAGTACCATACTTCGAGGCATTATTAAATGAAACGGTCAGCCCTGTCACGGAAGACTGATAATCCACCTCGGGCATTGAACCTACCTCAATGAGGGCTGTCCTTACCAAATTAGAAGTATCAGAACCATTTATTGCCGAGAGGCTCACGTCATAAATACCCCTTTGGTTGTACACCACCTCAGGCTCAGCCTCCGAGCTTTCTGAAGGAGTTCCCCCTGGAAACTTCCAAAGGTACTTTTGGGCCCCGGTGGATCCATTTTTAAATTTCACCGTAAAGGGCATACATCCAATTGCCGGAGAAACCGTGAATATTGCACTCAATTTATTGGCTATTTCAACATCCTGACATAGGGTGTCCTTTCCACATTTGCCCTGGGCAATCAAACATACATTGTATTTTCCTGGCCCCGGAAAAATATGTTCCGGCTCCAGATCTTTGCTCGTCTGACCGTCCCCGAATTTCCATAGTATCGAGTCTGCATCCACAGCCTTGCTGAAAAACTTGACCAGGTTGCCAACCGGAGAGTCATTGGTGAAGTCCGATACCGGGACCGTATCCGCTGTAATATATTTGGAAATTTTTCTTACTTCGGAATACCTGGAATTGGATGCCTTCAGACTGACATCATAAACTCCTTTGTTTGAATAAGTTACAATTGGATCTTTTAGATTTGATTTTGAAGGTGTCCCTCCTGGAAACTCCCACTCAAAAGCGGTTGAGTTCTTTGAAGAAAGGTTTTTGTACTTAACTTTAAATTCTGTGCAGCCCCTTTGAATATCGGAGGTAAAATCGGCTGATACCGGGGTCACAATGGTAACCCTGAAGGTTTTGGAGCTATTACCACAGCGGTTGGTGGCGATCAATTCTACTGTATAAACGCCATCGTCCTGGTAAATATGAGTTGGTGATTCTTCTGTGGAAGTATTGCCATCTCCAAATTTCCAAAGATAGGAATCAGCAAAGGAAGAGAAGTTTTCACACTGGATTTCGTTGAGGGTCGTAAAAACATTGAAACTCACCACGGGCTTCTGCTCGACCTCTATGTAACTGTTAAATGTGACTGTATTGGAACCAAAAGAGTTTGTGGCCCTTAAGGTTACGTCGTAAGTTCCTCTGGTAGAGTATGTTACTCTTGGATTCTGTGCCGTGGAACTACTTGGGCTTCCCCCGGGGAAAGTCCACAACCAGGCGGTGGGCGTATTGGCAGAGAGATCCGTAAAATTAACCGCTCCTACTGCACACACGAAGGTAGGTATTGCGCTGAAATTGGCTTCTGGTGGAAGACCTGATTAGCAGCCGCACAAGCAACCACGGGTAGGTACAAAAGCGTTAACAGCTGCAATAGAAGCAGAAGACCAAGTGTTACTATTGTTTACAGCAGGTGCCATAATAGTGTTTGAGCCCGCATTATCATGGCCACAATTAAAGTTGTGACCCAATTCATGTGCCTGAAGAACCCTGAGACTCTGGGCCCCACCGCCAAAATCGCTGCACACGTTATAACGGAACCCCGTGCATACGGAGCCTACCCAGGCAAGTCCGATCGCACCGGACGTATATTTTCTGGTCCAGGCTGTTGCAACGGCATAGCTGGTTCCATACCCTCCTCCATTGGCCCAGGAACGGTGGATGTCCAGATGCGTGTTGATGTTATTGACGCCATTCCAGGGGTCTGATTGTGTGGTGGTGGCCACAAAAATGGTGGCAATGCTAAATTCAATCGCATGGGCGAACTCATTGTCATAATTGGTTTGCACATTATTGAGTACCCCTGTAACAAAAGCCTCCGACTGGGCTACGCCCCCCTTATTGTCGTGAATTGTTTTGTCACAGGCAAGGGCGATATCTACAGAATAACAGGCTGACCTGAGCCCGTTGGGTTGTTGCTCCTCAGCCTGTTCCCCAATATGCAAATGACTTTTGTAATCATCGTAGCCGCATTTTCTGCTGGCATCCGGTCTCACACTCTTCTCACTATAAATGACCAATTCGTTCCTGGCTGCTGAAGGATCCAGGCCATAAACAGGCTCGTAGAAGTATTTAACCCCAGCCTCTTCGATATAACCATAAAGAAAATTGTCGGCCACCGTCATACAAGACAAGCCCCCTCTGGGAGACTTTGGATTGGCCTTGAAGGTTCTGATATCCCTGTTACGTGTCAATTTGGTCTTTCCCTGGTCGCCTGCGGCTGTCAGGAAATAATCCTTTCGAAATAGGTCGTATTCAAACAAAACCAGGTCCCATTGATGCTTTGGGGTGGAAATTTGAATATTTTTTACGGTCGATCTTGTATTGAGGGCTTTCTGGATCTCGTTAACATCCAAAGAAACCACCTCGTACTCGGTAAATAACTGATCCAACACCTTACTAGATGAGGATTGAACTGGCGTACCCACAAAGGTTTGGGCGTAAATGAAAGAAAAATTTAAAAATAATAGGGAAACAATTAATCTGGCTTGCATCTTATTCTGTTTGTTACGGAGCATAAAATTATAAACTTTAGCATTTTTGTTTCGCAAAATTTATTTCAGGCACTAGAATTTTTCATCTAACAAATCCTAACTATATGTCTAACAGATTTTTAAATATTTTAAAAACACTGATTTTAGTAACTTCCTTCATATTTGTGGCGGGTGAACCCTCAGGTAACACCCTGGCTGCCCAGCACAAATCCAGCCTGAAGAAAAAGAAAACAAGTAAAAAAGAAAATGAATACAAGCTCATGGACCACCTTTGGTTTGGGGGCGGGTTTACCTTACAATTTGCCAGCCAGTCGCTGGGCAATGGTGTACCCGGCAACCTGTTCTACGCAGGGATTTCACCCTTGGCCGGTTACAAGGTAACAAAATGGCTGTCATTCGGCCCCAGGTTAGAATATACCTATATAGGCGGCAGATTTGACGGAGGGTCTGATATTTGGAAATTATCCACTTCCAATTACAGTTTTGGAGTGTTTAACCGGATGAAATTTCTGAATGTACTTTTCTCCCATCTTGAGTACACCCAAAGCCGGGAGACGTATCTGACAGGTTTTATTGATGCCAATAACCGACTAATCACTGCTGCAGAATGGCGCGACCACTTGTATGCCGGTCTTGGATACAATGCTGGGGACGTTTTGGGGTATGAATTCTATGTGCTTTACGATTTTCTGGCCCCTGAAGAATCGGTTAACCTGCCCATCATATTCAGGATAGGACTTACCTACAAATTCTAAAAATCAGAATTCAACGGAAATCCCTGCGGTATAATGGCGAGGTGCCTGGGGATATAGGCCTTTGTAAAATCCGGTTCCTTCCGTCCCAGCACCCAAATACGGATCTCCAGAATCCAGGGGAAGATCAGAGACAAACCTCTGAATCCATCCATGAGTACTATATATCTCGCTCCAAATATTATGGACCTGAACAAAGCCCTTTATTTTCATGCTGTAATACTGACCCTGCCAGTTTAACCTCAAGTTTCCCGCAGAGTAAGCAGCTAAAACAGCCTCATCAGACCCAGACAAATCCAAATATTGCTTGCCGACCCATTTATGCGTATAGATTGATTCTGGAGCCCATCGAGAGCGAACCAATCTGCCCCAATCCATTGAAAGAGTTAAATTGGTCAATTGTGACGGGGAAAAGGCAAGGCTTCTCCTGTCTACTCCAGCATTGACCCTGGCAGGAATGGTCCCAAAACTGGGGAGCACTTCGTCGAACCTGCCCGTCCTGTTATCAGATATGGCAGCATTAAAGTCCAATCTTAAATACGGTCTGGGTGTGAAATACAAGTTCAATTCGCCCCCTTTCCTTTGAGCAGTGGCGATTTGAGTCCTCAAAGGATCACCTGTGTCATTCAGATCCCCGTTTAAGGCCAGGTAATCATAGTAGTTCATCGAATAGGCATTTAAAGCCATGCCCCAGGTATCAAAAATCCATTGAACTCCCAATTCCAGATCCAATAACTTCTCTTTATCCACTCCGGGGGAGCTTAAAAGGTCATCCCGATAAGGCTCCCGCTCGTACCAGGAGGCTGAAGCGCTGAAGCGGATAAAATCAGAAAACTTGTACTGAGCGGCCAATTTGGGATTTAATAAAAGGAATCTTCGATTGAGGTCCAGATCTCCGTAAGAATCATCAGTTCCGGCGGACATATACCCGATTAAACGAGAATGAAAATCGGAAGCGATCAGCAACTTTTCAGAAAACTTCCAGGCGTGTTTCGCGAAAAAGGTAATTTCATTCTTTATGCCCTTATTCCTGTAATAATCCCGCATTAGATGGGAGATATTGTCTAAAGCCACCCAATTAACCCTGCCAAAATGATTGCCCGTGTAACGAGATCCACTCAATCCGAAGCTGGAGCTGTGTCTAGGATTCCAGATCTGCTCGATTCCCAAATAAAGATAATAAAAGTCATTATCGAGCCATTTTCTCCTGACCAGGTCAGACTTGACGGAATCCGGATGCTGAAGTCCATATTCAGAAAGCAATTGGCCAGCCCTGTAGTTTTCATAGTACCCATAACCATCCGTGAAATTGCCATTGACCACAAAGTTGGTCCCGGAAGAAATCCGGTAATTATAAAATAACTGGGTATGGGTCTGGGTATACTGGTCAATATCATTCGGATAGGGCTTCCCGGGTCTTTCCAGTCCGGCAACATTGAAGCGCCGCAGTGAGTCAATGCCGAAATAGGAATATGGAAGACCAAACCAGGCCTGTCCTGTCCTTTCATCACCTCTCAAGAAATTTATACGAAAGCTGCTTTTTGAATTGAGCACAGTAGCTCCCAGAGAAATACCATTCAATATGCTGGAGGACCTTTCAATATAACCGTCGGATATCTGTCTGCTTACCCTGCCTTCCACTGAGAACTTATTTTCAATCAGCCCTGAACTCAGATACAAACTATTCAGCAAAGAATTATAGGACCCAATCTGGGATTTAAATCTTGCTTTGGGTTTGATTTGAGTTTTGTTGGTGAACAGATCGACCGCCGCACCAAACCCTCCTGTACCGGCCCGGCCCGGCACGTATCCTGTCAATACATCCAAATGGTCCACATCATTGATGAGATCGGGAGTGTTGACAAAATAAGTTCTTGAGGACTCGGAGTCATTCAATGGAATTCCATTCAGGCTGATTTGAACCTGGTTGGGATCAATCCCCCTGATCCGGAAACCCGTGTAGCCGATGCCATTACCCGCATCAGACTGAACCTGTACCGAAGCCAGGGAAGAAAGTAAATAGGGAATATCCTTGTCTGCCAGATTTTTTTCCAAAAATTCAGCATCCAGCCTAATGGTTGTCAATACCTTATCCGCCTGCCAGGCACTGCTGGAAATATGGATCTCTTCAAGCAAGATTTCTTTTTTCATGACCACTGTATAATCCTGCTCTTTTGGATTTACAAAAAGTCGAAATTCAGCTTTATACAAAGGGTGCATTATTGAAATGATGCCAGAGTCCTCACAATGATAGGTCAGTACCAAATGACCGTTTTCGTCGGATTCAAAGATCTGATCCGAGCAGTT
>CAYXKO010000159.1:0-5878 GCA_964465435.1 uncultured Saprospiraceae bacterium
CCTGGATGGCAAGCGATTTTTTGGCGAGGACGCGAGTGCGGCCTTGCGCAACCTGCCGGCCGAAGTGATCGACAAGATCCAGGTCTTTGACCAGAGGTCCGACCAGAGCGTGTTTACGGGTTTTGATGATGGAAATACCTTCAAGGCGATCAACATCGTCACCAGACCCCAGTTTCGCGATGGCCTCTTCGGCAGGAGCTGGCTGGGATATGGTACGGAGGACCGATACAAGGCGGGCACCAGCACCAATTTTTTCTCAGGCAGGAGGCGTATCACCCTGCTGGCCAATTTCAACAACATCAACGAACAAAACTTTTCTTCCGAGGACCTGGCAGGCGTGCTGAGCGGATCCGGAGGGCAGGGCGGTGGTGGGATGCGGTCCGGGATGGGCGGCATGATGGGCGGTGGTCGTCCGGGTGGAGGCCAGCGATTCGGACCTCCCAGCAATTCGGATAATTTTTTGGTGGACCAGCGCAGCGGCATCGTGACGACCCGCGCATTTGGCCTCAATTACATCGACCAGATCGGCAAGCTCGAACTCAGTGCATCCTACTTTTTCAATACTTCGGACAACGACATTCAGGCTCAGCTTTTCAGGACCTATACCAGTACCCTCAACGAGGGACTGATATACTCCGAGGACCGGGACGAGGACCAATCCAACCTCAACCACCGGTTCAACATGCGGGCGGAATGGAAGATTGACAGCTTCAACAGCTTCCAGTTCACGCCCCGGGTGAGCACCCAAAGCACATCCGGCATCCAGGGCACCTCGGCGCTCAACGAGCTCGTACTGCTGCAGCTCAACCGCACGGATTTTGTATCGGACCGGTCCACCTTCAGGTACAACGTATCCGCCCCGTTGCTCTACCGGCATTCCTTTGCCAGACAGGGCCGCACCATTTCTGCACAGTTTACGCCTTCCTGGAACAACGGCGACAGCAAAAACAGGCTGAATTCCTACCTCACCGATTTTCTCACCATGATATCCGACACGGTGATCCAGGACCAGGACGGGATCCGCAATTCCGCCAGTTACAGCTCCAACCTCAGTTACACAGAACCCCTCAACAAATCCTCCCAGCTTCAGATCTCCTACAACCACAACCTGTCGCCGGGCAGGTCTGACCAAAAGACCTTTGTCCGGGCAGGCGCGGCAGAACCCGCTCTGCTGGATACCAGCCTGTCCAACGTATTTGCCAGCGATTACCAGAGTCACCGGGCTTCCCTGGACTACCGGTACAACTACAAGATCATCAACTTCAACACAGGTTTGTCCTGGCAATATGCCAGCCTGCAGAACCGGCAGGATTTTCCGGTGCCCTATGAATTTGATCGCGACTTTCGCAACTTTCTGCCCAATGCCGGCATGCAGGTCCGCTTTTCCCAATCCAAAAACCTGAGGTTCAACTACCGTACCTCCACCAACCAACCTTCTGCCGAGCAACTGCAGGAGGTGGCTCAGATCAACAATTCGGTTTCCGTGAGCAGTGGCAACAGCCAGCTCAGACAGGACCTGAGGCACATGATCTTCAGCCGGTACCAGCAAAACAATACCGTCCGGGGCACGAGCCTTTTTGTCATGGCAGGAGCTACGTTTATCCAGGATTACATAGGAAGCAACCTGCTGATCGCCGACGCGGACACCACGATCCTGGCCGATATCCGCCTGCCTGCCGGGGCCCAGTGGACCCGCCCCGACAACCTGGATGGATACGTGTCGCTTCGCTCATTTTTAACCTACGGATTTCCTGTCAGGGCGATCAAGTGCAACCTAAACCTCAACGCGGGAGTCTTTTTTACCCGCACGCCATCCTTGATCAACCAGGAGGTCAATTACAACGAAAGCCTCAACAGCAGCGGCGGTTTCGTGCTGTCCAGCAACATCAGCCCCCGCCTGGATTTTACGCTCTCTTCCTCCGTGGTGGCCACCCGGATCCGGAATTCCACCCTGCCGGATGAGATCACCCTCAACACCGTTCAGAATCATTCCGCCCGCATTCAGTGGCAGTTCTGGAAAGGGCTGTTCATACAATCCGATATTCTGGCCCAGGTCAACCAGGGACTGACCGGGGAGGCCGACCGAAACGTGGTCCTTTGGAATGCCGCTCTGGGATATAAGATGTTTAAAAACAATGCACTGGACCTTCGGGTATCCGTGTTTGACATTCTGGATCAGAACGCCAGCATCTCGCGCGTGGTCCGGGAGGCATGGTACGACGACAGCTTCACCAATGTGCTGCAACAGTACTTTCTGCTGCAAGCCAGCTACCAGCTGAGAAAATACAAGAGTCAGGGCTGATCCGCTATCCATGGTTCTGTCAGGGAAGGGGTCTGAAATTCGCATGATGGTTTTGTTTCATGTGAAAATCTCCTGATCTCAATAAAATTAGCTCATAATTTTAATTTTTACCGCTCTAAAGTGAGTACGGTTTGTATTATCTTTGGCTTTGAAAACAGGACGGAGTAGGGAGTTTGGCTGGAAGATATCTTGAGGGATCTGTCATCCGAGGCTGGTACGACCTGGTTCGTTTACAAACAAAACTCGCGAATTTGGCATGAATTCAATGATATTCAGCCTTCTATCTATTATTCTTTTGCGCAATATCAATATTGCCTCTCGCGTTTGTTTACCCTTATTTTTCCAAGCTTTTTCATTTTCCTGCATAAATATCAGCCCGCGCACAGCGGGTTTTCGTTTTATCATCCGTCCATTACCGGTTTCCATTCATTCGCCAGTCGGGGATTTGGTGCCTAAACTACTGTCCATCCCTCCCAAATTTTAATTTTTATGAATCATTTCTACGCTGAATTTCAGAAAAGCATTTCCCTAAACCAAGGTCAGACCTCTGCCAGGGTTTACCGTTTTCTGAAATCCCTTTCAGGCCTGTCTTTTGTTGTTTTGGCTTTGAGCCTGGGTCTGAGCGCCCAGAAGCAAAAGAACATCGGGGTGGATCCGGCCATGGAGTCCCAGATCCAGAAGACCCTGAAGCAAAACGGCCAGACCATCCAGTTTATGGAAAACAAGGGCCAGGTGCCGATCAAGGATGTTTTGTTTTATTTTCAGGGCAAGCAGGGCACGGTGCTTGTGGAGAAAAACCGCATGCGCTTTGTGGCCAATGACTACGTGACCATGAAGGCCCAGTCCGAGGCCCTGTTTGATGAAGAGGGTAAGCCGATCACCGATGACGAGGACATACTCACAGCCCAGCATTCCTTCAGCATAGATTTTGAGAAGGCAAACAAGGAACCCAAAATTCATTTGGGAGAGAAGTTTGGAACCCGGTTCAACTACATACTCGGGGAGGATTCCAGCCGCTGGGTCACCGGTGTGCAGGCATCCAAGGAGGTCTTGATCGAAAACCTGTATAACGGGATCGATCTGAGGCTCTACAGCACGGACGATGGTACGATGGAATTTGACTGGATCCTGAAGCCGGGAGTGGATTTCAGCCAGATCCAGATGCTCTTCAACGGACAGGACAAACTGGATATCACCCGGGACGGAGGCCTCAAGGTCGGACTTCGCTTTACGGACATCCGGTTCAACATCCCGGAATCCTATCAGGTCACGGAAAAGGGAAAGCAGGAGGTCAAATTTGCCTTCAGCAAATCAGAGGGAAACAGGATCGGCTTTCGTTCTTTATCCAGACTCGATCCCCGGTTTCCGATCGTCATAGACCCCACCTTGCAATGGGGCACCTACATGGACAGCAACGGGTCCATAGGTACTTTTGACCAGTATCTCTACGCCATCGAACTCGACACGGCAGACCGCACCCTGTATTGTGCCGGCGCTACCAATGTAAACATCCCCACCAATGCCGCTCCCTACAATGCGGACGGATATCTGAACACCGTCACCGGTTTGACGGGAGGATCAAATAACAACTTTTGGGTGACCGTGGTATACCGGATCAATTTCAACGGAACCGACCTGATGGACCTGACCTTGTTTGGTCCCAGCAGCATATCAGGGGGACAGCAGGGGCGGGCCCATGCCCTGAGTTTGTCGGCCAACCGGGTATTTGTCGGGGGCAATACGAATGTCAACATCCCGCTGGCGGGCAGTTCCTTTGACAACACCCGGGGTACGGGTTCAGGCTCGGTGTGGGACGGCTATGTGGCGGTCTTTTCCAAGGACCTGGGCACCCTGCATTATTCCACCTACCTGGGTAGCACAAATGGTCAGGAATTTGACGGGGTGGTTTCTATTAAAGCATTTACCGACAGCACCTACATCTGCGCCTTTTCCCCCTATGCCCAGCTGCCCAGCTCCTATGTGCCGGCAGCCGCATACGACACTACCTTTAACGGTGCCACAGGCACCCCGGACATGTTCATCATCAAATTCAACACCAACCTGAGCACCTGTACCTGGGGTACCTACATCGGGGGCTCTTTGTTGGATGACATCAACGACATTGCTATTTATCCGGATGGCAAGGTGGCATTTGGCGGTTGGTCTTTCAATACGCTTACAGAAGTAAACGGATCCACCTTGGGTACCCGCAGTACCAATACCAACAACTGGGATGGCGTCATTGGGGTATTGACCTCAAACGGGGTCACCATGAATTACCTCGACGAGATCGGAGGAGCCGGTGCGGACCGGATCTTTGATGTAGAGGTATACAACGGGGTCTTGTACTGGACGGGAGCCGTGGCCACCGGGTTTCCGGTCAATGCTTCCGGCGTGTACGACAACACCTACAATGGAGGAACATCGGATGCCATCATCGGAAAGGTGAACGACAACGGTACAAACTACAAGGCCACGTTCTTTGGCACAGGTACTACGGATCTTTCCAACTGCATCAAGCAGGTGACGCCATCCGCCTGCGCCGGTAGTGAAAGCACCACTTTTCTGCTGGTATGGGGTACCGTGAATGGTACCGGGATGCCGACCAAAAACATCAACAACGAACCCTATTTTGATGCTACCCACAATGGCGGATCAGACATGTTCTTTGCCGGTTTTACCCAGACCCTGGACACCCTGATCTACGGTACCTACGTAGGAGGGGCGGCCAACGACTACCTGGGCAACATCGGAGAACCCATCGGAGGAAACCACCTGTTTGTATACGGTTCTGACATTTACATTGGCACGACCACGCACTCAAACGGCCACACTCCCACCACCGTTGGGGGTACCCCTCCGGGATTTGACCTCTCGAAGTCAAATGGAGGCAACGACTCCCACATCATCTTCCAGATCGGCCTGACCTCCATCATCGTGGTGGACTTCGGAGATGCGCAATTTGGAAACTCTCCCTATCATACCATCGACTGCGAAAACCTAAGGATGGGCCAGATCGACTCCGAGACCTCGGCCACCCTGACCGCGGATGCAAGGGGCGACAATACCAGTGGCGTGGACGATGAGAAGGCCGTGTCCAACCCTCCTTGCCTCAGCCCCGGACCGGGACAGACCATCAGCATCACGGTGGATTCTGTCTATAACAGCACCGGTGTTGCTGCCACCCTCTTTGGCTGGCTCAATGCAGACGGCGGCTTTAGGTTTCAGAACAGCGAACGCCAGTCGGCCTCAGTCCCCAATGGCAATACGGGCTCCGTTACTTTGACCTGGACCAATACCAACATAGTCCTGAGCGATTCCCTCTACCTGAGG
Source organism: uncultured Saprospiraceae bacterium (assembly GCA_964465435.1). Taxonomy (GTDB): domain Bacteria; phylum Bacteroidota; class Bacteroidia; order Chitinophagales; family Saprospiraceae; genus Vicinibacter. Next base: position 5,636 of record CAYXKO010000159.1, read on the forward strand.
ATCCGTCTGACCACCAACGACCTGCCCGACGATCCATCCACCAACACCCAGGACGAAGGTGCCTACATTCCTGCCTCCAATGGAGAAATAGAAGACTACCGCATGGTGGTCATCAAATGTCCTGATCCGGATACCATTGTAGCTTGTCAGGACGAAAACACCGTCCAGACCCTGTTCAACAACTGGCTGAATTCCGTACAGGGCAAGGGAGGATGCAATGGCTCCTTCACCAACAACAACACC
>CAYXKO010000160.1:0-5874 GCA_964465435.1 uncultured Saprospiraceae bacterium
CTATGTCAAAGATCAGTGCGCCTATTCCTAACTCATATGTCTTAGATTGATACAAACCAATAAGTATGTTATCGTTTATAAATTCTAGTGGCTACTATGCTCCTCACCTTCTCTCAAAGGCACATGCTGTTGTGTGAATTCAATACCATCCTTGCCATAGTCATAAGCCCAACGCTGTACAGTAGGTATTTTTCCGGGCCAGTTGCCATGTCCGGCTTCGATCGGAGTGGTCCACTCCAGGGTATTGGCACCCCATGGATTGGCGACTGTCACCTTTTTGCCTTTGTACATGCTCCAGAAAAAGTTGACCACAAACATGATTTGCGCAAAAAATGTAATGATTGCGGCTATTGTAATGAACTTGTTTGTGTCGTCAAAAACTGAAAAGGCATCGAAACTGTCAAAGCGATAATACCTTCTGGGTACACCTGCCATTCCCAAATAGTGCATTGGCCCAAATACCGCATAGGCTCCGACCAGTGTAATCCAAAAATGTATCTTACCCAGTGTTTCATTCATGAACCTGCCAAACATCTTGGGGAACCAATGATATACACCCGCAAACATTCCAAAGAAAGCCGCAACTCCCATAACTATGTGAAAATGCGCCACAACAAAATAGGTATCGTGCTGCTGAATGTCGATTGCTGAGTTACCAAGGAAAATACCGGTAAGACCTCCGGAAATGAACATGGAAACAAAACCTATGCAAAACAGCATTGGAGTGTTCAGTCGAAGGTTACCTCCGTATAAGGTGCTAATCCAGTTAAAGACCTTTACGGCTGAAGGCACTGCAATGATCAGGGTGAATACCACAAAGAAGTTGGAAATAAAGGGGTTAACACCGGACATGAACATGTGGTGAGCCCAAACGATAAAGGAAAGAAATGCAATTGCCAGAATCGAATAAACCATGGCGCGGTATCCAAAAATGGGCTTTCTGGAATGAACTGAAAGAACCTCAGACACCAGACCCATCGCTGGAAGTATGATGATGTATACTTCAGGATGGCCTAAGAACCAGAAGATATGCTGATAAAGGATCGGACTACCTCCAATTCTGTCCAGCGCCATACCATTTATAAAAATGTCGGACAGATAGAAACTGGTGCCCATGCTCCTATCGAAAATGAGGAGCAAAAACCCTGAAAACAAAACCGGAAACGACAGAAGACCAAGTATTGCGGTCACTAAAAACGCCCAGATGGTCAAAGGCATTCTCCAAAGGCTCATACCCTTGGTCCTGAGATTTAATACCGTAGTAATATAATTGATACCACCTAAAAGCACAGACACTACAAAAAGGGCCAATGATACCAGCCAAAGAGACATACCGGCTCCGGATCCGATAGATGCCTGAGGCAACGCACTGAGAGGAGGATATCCTGTCCATCCTCCGGAAAATGGTCCGGTACTTAAAAACATGGAATAAAACAAAACCACGCCGGACAAAAAGAAGAACCAGTAGGACAACATATTCAAAAATGGCGAGGCCATATCCCTGGCTCCCAATTGTAATGGGATCAATAGATTACTAAATGTACCACTAAGTCCGGCTGTTAATACAAAGAAGACGATGATCGTTCCGTGCATGGTCACCAATGCGTAGTAAAACTCGGAATCCAGAGTACCAATTCCAGCATCGTTTACCACAATCCATTTTCCCAAAATGGGCTTTAGCCAGGCGATGCTTTCATCCGGAAAGCCAAGCTGCAGCCTGAATATGATGGACATCGCAGCTCCGATCACCGCCCAGAACATTCCTGTGAAAAGGAATTGTCTGGCAATGATCTTGTGATCCATGCTGAAAATATACTTAAAAATGAAGTTTGTCTGATACTTGTCACCCTCGTGATGATCATGGAAATGATCGTCATAACCCTGGGTTTCTATTAATACATCTGTTTCCTTGGAGTGATTATGATTGCTTGACATGATCACAATAATTTAAAATGATAAAATCTTGAATTCAATTCTTCTGTTCTTAAGACGACCTTCCTCGGAATCGTTTGATCCAACCGGTTTGGTTGAGCCATATCCTGCCGTGTTGATCCTGGATGCATCCACACCCATTTTCACCAACGCAGATTTAACGGCCAAGGCTCTGTCTTCTGATAGTTTCTGGTTTGCCTTTTCATCACCAACATTATCAGTATGTCCGCTGATTTCCACTTTAAGGTTCGGATTCTGAGTAAATGCATTTCCAATGACCCCTAAAGCCAAATCAGAATCAGGACTAAGGGAGGAAGCTCCTGTCTCAAAGTAAATATTATCAATTTGCAGGGTCCTGCTTGCGTCAGTTGCTGCGGTGTCCATTGCCTTATTAATTGCAGCTTCCAACTCCTTGGCCTTTGCCTCAAGTTCCATATTTACACTCTTGCCTTTGAAAGGATCTTCATCGGTCCCCTTTACACTGGTTGAATAAAATGATTTCTGAGCGGCATACCACTTTTCAAATTCCTCGGGAGTAACGACTTTTACCAATCTTCTCATACTATAGTGACCTTTGCCACACAATTCTGCGCAGGCCAGTTCGTAGTTGAATGTCTGCCATTTTGGCGGACTATTGGGATCATTCGGGTCCGAGGGAACATTGTACTCAGGGTACTTGCGAAGCTCCTGTCTGTATTCCTCCGTCGTTTTGATGGGAGTGAAAATAAAATAAGTAGGGATACCGGGAACAGCGTCCATTTTTACCCTGAAATGGGGCAAATAAAAATTGTGCAAAACATCCCTTGCTGTGATCCGAACCCTGATTTTCTTTCCTTTGGGCACCACCAGTTCATCTGAATTAAAATCGTCCAGATTTCTCTCGTCGTTCCAATCCTGGCCCAACTCATTTTTTCCTGGTTTTATCAACCTGAAATCTTTCACACCCAATTTACCATCCTTACCGGGATACCGGAGGTTCCATGCAAATTGCCAGGCCGTGGCTTCGATTTCCATATAGTCTTCACCTTCTGATATATCAGACATGATTTCATTCCAGGATACCAGTCCTTTTACAACCAGAAAAACCATGACAAATGCAGGAATTCCAGTCCAGATCATTTCCAATCTGTTGTCGTGAGGAAGAAAGAGGGTTTTCTTACCTGGTTTATATCTGAATTTGTAGGTAAACCAAAACAGGGCAATGTGACACATCACAAATACCAGAATTGTAAAAAACGCAGTCACATTAAACATGGAATCAATCTTACTGCCATGCTCGGAAGCTGATTCATGAGGACCGTAACCCAGCATGTAATTGGCGTAATACATCGCCGACCAGGCAAAAGATCCCATTAGTAATACTCCAAATACCATCAGCCACCAGGAATGGGTTTTTGAGCTGCTTTCCAAAGATTCCTCTTCTCCTTTCAGCTGCTCACTGATCTCATTGATTTTGGCAATCTGGACTAGTACGATCACCAATAAAACTACAGAAAGAATTATTATCAAGCTTGTCATTTCCTTTCAATTTAAATTTTATCAAACATGGTGATGAAGACTCTCCTGCAGGAAGGGATCCCTTTTGGGAGTAAGCGCTCCTTTGGATAAAAAGTGAAGTGTTGTGGCAAAGAAAAGCGCTACAAATCCAATCATCAACCCAATTTCAGGCAATCCGGGCAAATTAACTCCCATTTTAAAATCAGAACCATGCGCATCATGACCAGTAGCGTGTGCATCAACAGCATGTGGCAATGCATCAGCCGCATGGCCGGCAAGTTCATGTGCAGTGTGCTGAACACCCGGTATAATCATTTGAAACAGGTCGATCCAATGCCCAAAGAAAACGATAAGGGAAACAATTATTAATGTACCATACTTCCTTTTGGTGTCATTTCTTATCAGAATAAGGAAGGGTAAGACAAAATTCATGATCAAGTTACCATAGAATAAGACCGGATATTCATTTACCCGGGTTTTGAAATACACCGTTTCTTCTCCGATGTTTCCATACCAGATAAGCATGTATTGGCTAAACCACAGATAGGTCCAAAATACAGAAAAAGCAAAGAGGAATTTTCCCAGGTCATGAAAATGCTCATCCGTAACATTTTTATAATAACCCTTGCTCTTCAAATAAATAAGAAGCAATATGGTCAGGGAAATCATACTTACGAAACAGCTCGCGCCGGTATACCAGGCAAACATGGTGCTGTACCAGTGCGGGTCGACAGACATTACCCAAAGCCAGATAACAGCAGCACTGCTGAACCCTGCTATTGGAAGAAATATGGCCGCATAAAACTTCATGGATTTATAGTGAGACCATCTTTCGTCACCGTGATCATCTTCGTGCAGAGAAAGACCCCTCATTTTGCGTGCAAAAAACAACCAGGTGGCCAGGATGCCTAACCCGCCAATGGTGTAGAAATTTTTGTTGAGAAAGCCGGACTTTCCTTTAATAATTTCATCAGTTTCGGCAGTTGCCGGATCGGCCCAGTGATAGAGGTGATGCCAGCCGGCGTAAATACCTATGGCGATCACGGCCATAAGCACCAGACCTATATGAAGGAATTGGGACATCCCATCCCATACTCTCCTAAAGACCACATTCCAGCCGGCATAAGCTGTTATGCTGACACAAATAAAAAATACAGCCATTAATGAGATCAGGGTGAAGAAAACACTATTGTGCAATAAATTGCTCCAAAGACGTGTATGGGAATGATCGTCATTCAAAATGATTGTGATCAAGCTGATCAAACCAATTCCTCCCATGACGGACAGAATGGTTTTATCTCGAGAAGGTATTTGAATCGTGCTCATCTAAATCTTTTTCTACATTTATAATAAATGAATCATCTGGGCAAGCCAACATTGTTGTACAATTTCCTGGCATCTGTCAGGACCTGGGAGTTCGAGAAGGTGTTCTCCTTCTCGGTATATTTCAGTCCTTTGGCTGCAGCCTGAAGGGAACGTATGTAGTGAACCACTTGCCATCTCTCTTCGTAAGAAAGCTTATCGGTATATCCGGACATTACGTTTTTACCGTAATATATTCCGTGGTAATACCTTCCTTCTGAAGATGCGATAAATTCGTCTTTTAGAAAATTGGCAGGTTGAGCCGGATATTTTCCACCATCATCCCTGACCAAATACCCAGCGCCATCTCCCTTGTCTCCGTGACATATTGCACAGTAGATGGTATAATTTTCCTTACCTTTTGTAAGGGCCATTTCTGTCAATGGGATTGGATTGGCGAGGATTTCATTACTTGCACGAGCCCTGTCTTCTTCGGTGTCCTGGTAATAATAATTTTTGTGGCCGTTTACAGTGGTAGAAATGGCATTTGGAGCCTCACCTGCTGAAATTTGCGAGGTATAACCTCTTGCAATTGTGCCTTTTACTGGTTTTTTGGGAACACTAAATGCATGGTGTTCCTCCTTGCTGCCCCATATATGGTAGGAATAATAACTATTGACATTCGCCTCATAGGCAATACTATGAGCCATATCTGGCATATATTCATGTCCGGTCTTGTTTCCTTCTGCGGGTGAACATGAAGGAAGGGTCATTGCCAAAAGACAAACCGGAATTAGGTAAAGTATCCCCTTCATCTTAAATATTTTTACTGTTAACTTCTTCAGCACCTGTACTTTGAAAGAAGGCCTTGGCCTCTTCCTCTGAGACATCCTCTTTGTCAAAAGCAAGACAAAACTTGTCATCCGTAGTCCTTAGATCCAGTTGTGGATTGGACACACCGGGCCAAAGTCCACAAATTGTATAAAAGGTAATGGTCATGCCCCAGGCGGCAAAAAGCACTGTCAATTCAAAGGTTATCGGAATAAATGATGGCACCGGCCAATAGGGCTTTCCCCCGAAAATTGTGGGCCAGTCCTGTGTGAAAATCCAGCTCATTCCAAGAAAGGCCGTCAATGTACCAAG
>CAYXKO010000161.1:0-5869 GCA_964465435.1 uncultured Saprospiraceae bacterium
GGAGTAGGATGGTACCATTCAGGTCGTATCGAGCACATTTTCATCCCGCTGGTAGGTCATGCTGCCTGCCAGTTTCTTAAAGCTGAAGTCCATCCAGAACACGAGCAGCCCCGGCATCAGCACGACCCACCAGGCAGACAGGTGGTTGCGTGCGCTGTGCATCATGCTGCCCAGGCTGATCTCTCCAAGCGGCAAGCCCAGACCTAAAAAGGAGAGTGTGGACTCCGTCAGCACCGCGCTGCCCAGGGCAGCTGAGGCGATCGGATAGAGCTCGGACAGGACCTTGGGGATAAGATGACTGATCACGATGCGGTGACCGGGGACACCCAGGGATCTCAAGGCATCTACGTATCCGTTTGTCTCCTCAGAGATCACGACATGCCTCGTGTAGCGGGCCACACTAAATGCCAGAAAGAAGCCCAGCAAACCTGCAATGAAACCGGTTCCGGGTTCTTTTACCCAGTTGACCAGCAACAACAACAGCAGCAGGGAAGGGAAGGACTTGACCAGTCCGATGCCACCGGAAAGCCAGGCATCCGGCCAGATCCGGATACGCGCGCCATGCCCATGATCACGCCCGTGCATCCAGGCCGTCCCAACCCACAGAAAAGCAGCCAGCAGGACAGGTACCGGGTAGATCTGCCGGTGATGGATCGACAACAATACGACATAAAAACTGACCAGGGACGATAACAAAACCGACAGGCCGACAGACCTGGAAAGCCTGATTCCCTCCCTATGGTAAAAACTCATAAAACTCCCGGCCGGTATGCCCAGGATCAAACCGATCATCACACACAGCAATGCAATCAGCAGGGACTTGCGAAATCCATACAACAGGGAAATCCCCATGCTCCTGCCCAGCTCCCAGGTACCCAAAATATAACAGGATCCCTCGCTGCAATAACCGGGTGGCATCCAGGAACGGTCCAGGTCCGTAGCATAAGGGTCTGCTTTTGCCAGAGGCCAAAGCGCCCGGTCGTAATGCAGCCTGCGCCAGTCATTGCCCGCTGCCAGCAGGTCCCGCTGCAGGTTGGATCCTGCCGGAGGCCGGCTGGTCCAGATAAAGCTGTATGACTCTCCTGCGTAAACGCAATAGAAGGGCCTTGGCGCGGCGATCAGCTGGGTGGCCAACAATACCACCACAAATGCATGCAAGGAGGCGGTGAGCCAGGGACCGGCCATCCATTGCCTGCGGTACCAGGACCACAGGACTGCAAGTCTGGCCCTGATCATGATTGGACGAAATTAAAAATTAGCATGGTCGAAAATGTCGGCAAAAGCTATATTTGCTGTCAAAGCCAAGATTATGCACTTTGCTTCAAACATCAGGTTTCTGCGTCAAAAATACCAATTATCACAACAACAGGTGTCCGAACAACTGGATATTCCCCGTACGACCCTGGGGGACTACGAACGCGGACACACCGAGCCCAATATCGAAACCCTCCTCCGCATCGCTGAGCTTTACCAGGTCTCGGTAGAGTTGTTGATGCGCTTTGACCTGGCAGACGGCCAGACCGAGATACAGGAGAAAAAGGGGCTGCGCATATTGAGTACCACGACCGACAGCAAAGGAAAGAGCAACATTGAGCTGGTCAGGACCAGGGCTTATGCCGGATACCTGGAGTCCTTTGACGATCCCGAGTTTATCAAGGAACTGCCCCGGATGCACATACCCGGCCTGAAGGGCAGCTATTACCGGGCTTTTGAAATCTCCGGTGACAGCATGGCTCCCATGGAATCGGGATCAGTGGTCATCTGCAGTTACGTGGAAAAAATAAAGGACATCGTCCCGGGCAAGACCTATGTGGTGGTATCGCGCCAAAATGGACTGGTCTACAAAAGACTTTTCCCGGAAACCAAATCCAGGACCCTGCGGCTGGTATCGGACCATCCCGACTATCCGCCGGTGAGCATCCCCATGGAAGACCTCACAGAGATCTGGCAGTACCGGGCGCATATTTCCTTCTCCGATCCCCTGGATCACTTCAAGGATTGGAGCGAATTCCAGTTTTCAGATCTGGTTAAAAAAGTAAACGAGATCCACAAGGAAGTGGTCTCAAAATGAGCGGATCCGGGAACCGCCATAGAAAAACCCATTTAAGCATTACCTTGGGGTGACTGAAGGTACAAACCCATAAAAGACCCTGTGCGCCAGATTATGGCCGTGTAATGCCCATTTCCCATACTTGATGACTTTCGGCCATTTGCTGTGGATCAAAAAAGAAATTTCCAGAGCCACTCCAAAATGCCAAAAAGATGGAGCAGGGTCAGGACCATGATGCCAATCAGGAACCGATGAGCCATTTGTTCCGCATGGGGTATGGTACTGGCGACCTGTGCGGTGATCCATCCTCCGATGCCCTGACCGATGGCTATGGTCAGGCCAATGCGCCAGTCGATGAGACCATGGTAGTGAAATATACCAATGACGACCAGCGTATAGGCGGTCACCATGAAAACCTTAACTGCATTGGCCTCCACAATGGGCAGGTGTGCGATGTAGAGCATGACTGCGAGAAAGAATATGCCCATCCCCATCTGAATGAATCCTCCATAAAATCCAAGAGCCAGGAATACAGGGATGTAGATCCAGGGGCTGAGGTTATGGTCCTTTGGGAGGGGGCCTTTGAAAAATCTGGAACGAAAGATCAAAAGGATGAGCAAGGCCAGAACCAGGAACCGGTACACCTGCCTGAAGTCCTCCGTGCTGATGTCAATGGCTACCCAGGCACCGGCGATGGCGCCAACTATGCCAGTGACCAGGTATTTCCAGGTGCTTTCCAGTGGCATTTTCTTGTTGCGCTGAAACGCCTCCAGACTGGTCAGTCCCTGAACGAATATGCCGATCCGGTTGGTGCCATTGGCCAGGGCACCGGGCAGGCCCATCACTTCTGTCAGAAATCCCAGGGTGATCACAGAGCCATTCCCTGCCAGGGTGTTGATGCAGCCTGCCACAAAGCCCCCCAGAATGGCCATGACAATTTCGGAAATGGTCATGATTGTTCCGGAATGCTTTGACAAAGTTCAAGCAAAACCCCATTGGCAGACCTTGGATGGATGAAACAAACCAACTTGTTGTCTGCCCCGCGTTTTGGCTCATCCTGGATCAGTTGAAATCCAAGATTTCTGAGCCTTTCCATTTCCGATTTTATATCCCCGACTTCAAAGGCTATGTGGTGTATGCCTTCTCCCTTTTTCTCGATGAAACGGGCAATGGCCGATTGTTCCGATGTGCCGGACAAAAGCTCGACCTTGCTTTCTCCTACCCTGAAAAAGGAAGTATTGACCTGCTCGCTTTCCACAAATTCCTTTTTGTAGGGCTCCTGACCCAAAAGCAGGGCATACAGCTTGTTGGCTTCGTCCAGATCTTTGACGGCAATACCGATGTGCTCTATTTTTTTGAAAAATGGAGATTCCATAATCTTATTGATTGATTCTTTCGTATATGATGAATGCCACTGTTGAATCCGGGCTGTAGGTCTGAAGCTTGGGCAGGAACTTATCCGGCCGGTCCTCAAAATAAGTATAGTTAACAGGACCGTAGTTGGCAGCATAGTGCGAGTCCCAGATGATGATGCTGCCGACCGGAGAACGCTCAACCGATTCGCGCGTGATCAGGTGGAGACCTTTGGGGAATTGTGACGGAGTTCTGTCGTAAAAATAAGCAAACATGGGCATGCTCTGATAGATACCTCTCGTCTCATGGTATTTGAATTTCATGCACCAGTCTGCGATCTGTTTGCAGGTACTGTTCTCATCCCGGTTTGCCAGACGTAGAGGCTGGTGTGCAACGATCAAGGAAAGGATGCAACATGCACTGACGGCCAACAGGTAATGCAATTTGGACTTAAACCTGATCAAAAACAATGCGGCAAAAAGCAAGGCCGGAACGATCAGGTAATGGCGATGAGGCCGGAAACTGGCGTATTCCAGGAAATTATGCTCAAAGGTGCAATAACGGGCCATCAGTGCCAGTACCGGTATCCACACCAACCAGATCCATTTGCGCTCAGGGGTATCAAATAAGCGATCCAATGCCAGGGATCCTGCCACGGCAACCAACGGGCTGATGACGAGTAGATAGCGCAGATTTCCGGCAGTAGATGCACCCACGGGATAAGCTTTCATGCTGTACAGACATTCCATCAGCCAGTAGATCAGCAATGGAATCAGGATGATCCAATCGGGTTTAAGCCTGCCGGCAATGGCAAATCCAAAATAGGCTGACAGGGCCAGTATGCCGATAAAACCAAACACCAGCGGTGACATCAGAATATAGTGATCAAAACCGGGACGTAAGTAGTTGTTGGCGAAGTCCGCTGCTTTGAATGCATTGGTGAATAAGTAAAAGGGGTCTCCCGTACTCCACCAGCCAAAAATATTGTAAAGCAAGGGAAACACGGCCAGGGCCAGAGCAGAAGCGATCTGCCTGTTATAAAGCAGATACAGGCCGAAAATAAATCCCGGTATAAAGATCTCCTGTCTGATGGTAAGTGCGTAGGAAAAAGCCAGCGCTGACCAAAGGAGTTTGTTTTGTCTGTACCAAAGACAGGCAAGGATCAGGAAAAAGGCCGCTGTGGGCTCACAGATGGGACGAAATGACAGGCCAAACCAAAAAGTCTGGGTCAGCAAAAGTATGATTGCAAGCAGGGGAAACCGGGAGCCCCGGTTTTTTAGATAAAGAAAACTGAGCCAGGCAGTAGCCATACTGATGAGTATAGACCAGGCCATAACCGCTTTCTTGCCCAAAAGACCCGGAATCACAAACAGGATTTTCCAGCCGGTTTTCGCCCAGTTGCCCAGAATTTTGGAAGGTTCTTCCCAAAATTCCTTCATGTTGACATAATGTGCTCCTTCCTCGCCCTGGTAGAAACCATCGTTGACATAGGCGTATGCGAGCATGGCCGCTGAACTGAGTGCCAGGAGCAAATCGGCAATCCTGTTGGACTGCATCAAGTCACTGATCCTGGGTGATTCTGCGATTGTAGGCAAAACGGGATTTTGGATCAAAGGTAAAAAAGAATAATGGGCATTGGCCGGACCCGGTTCATCCGAATATTTCAAACCGGATCTGGGAACGGTCCACCCGCATCTGGTTTATAAGGTTGGCGACCACCTCATCGATGACCTGGGTCCAACCACAGATCATGTACATGGCATTCCCGGCCTCATCGCTTTTATTGAGATAGGCCTGGTGTACATAGCCTGAGTGGTACACCAGGTTTTTTTGGTCCTGTGGTAACTTGTTCTCACGGGAAAGACAAATACTGGCCTTGAATCCTGGCAAATAAGAGGTCCAGTCCATTATTTCTTCATGGTACAGGATGTCCCTTGATTTGCGTACACCGAAAATCAGGTGAATGGATGGCATGGCATGTCCGGTCCTTTCAAGATTTTGCAACATAGCCCGGAACGGTACGATGCCGGTACCGGTGCAAACCATGACCAGCGGACGATCCGGTGAATCGGGCAGTGTAAATCCACCTTCCGGGCCCTTACATTTAAGAACATCGCCTTTGTTGATGGTCTCAAAAAAATACTCACTGGCCAGGCCTCCCTTCAGGTAAGATATACACAGTTCGATCAGGTTGCTGCCATCGTAATCGTTTGCAATGGAATAGCTTCTCCAGCGATCCCTGCGCTTATCGCCGGTTGGCAGATCGAAGGTCAGGAACTGCCCGGCTCGATAGGACAAGGGCTCTTCTGTCTTCAGTTTAAACCAAAAACGTCTTACAGTGGGGGATTCGGCCTTCTGGCCGATCAATTCAGCTTCGTACCAGTTCATATTTTTCTTTTAATGAACGGAGGTGAGATACACAATATCGGTACGAAGGTACTAAAGTATCAGTTTATTGTATGCGAT
>CAYXKO010000162.1:0-5865 GCA_964465435.1 uncultured Saprospiraceae bacterium
AAAAATGGGCAGGTTGGTGGATTTCTTCCCCCTGGCTGCGATCCACGGAATGCTGGCCGCCATAGGCATGATCATCATCCTGAAGCAGATCCCGGTTTTGCTCAATGACAATCCCAGCCTCAGCAAAGGCATGAGTCCCTTTGAGCTGGCCGCCCATGTGCCGCTCTTTATCAGCTCCCTGGATCCCCGTGCCACGATGATTGGCATAGCCAGTCTTGCCATTGTTTTCCTTTGGCCATCTGTCAAAAACCCGATGCTCAGAAAAATTCCAACCCCACTGATGGTCCTTCTGATCGCCATACCTGCGGAACTGATCATGGATTTTCAAACTACGGAACCCGCCTATGCCCTGGTTCACATTGGCAATTTGTTTGACAACGTAAAACTCAACGTGGATTTCAATGCATTCGCACAGACCGGGATTTTTATCAAATACGTGATCATGTTTGCACTTGTCGGCACCCTGGAATCCCTTCTGACGGTCAGGGCCATTGACATGATGGATCCTTACAAAAGAAAATCTGATGCAAACAAGGACCTCATCGCAGTGGGCATAGGCAACACCCTCGCCGGAATTTTGGGTGGCCTGCCCATGATATCTGAAGTGGCACGCAGCAGTGCCAATGTCAACCATGGTGCAAAAACCAGATGGGCCAATTTCTTTCACGGATTCTTCATGCTCGCCTTTTTGCTTATGGCAGTGCACCTGATTGAATTGATCCCCAATACTGCCCTGGCAGCCATGCTGATCGGCGTGGGAATCAAGCTGGCACACCCCAAGGAATTCAGCCACATGTTTCTGATCGGAAAGGAATCTCTGGCCATATTCCTGGTCACTATTTTCTTTACCCTGTACGAAGATCTTTTGGTAGGCATTGCCGCCGGAATCCTTCTGAAACTCATTTTCCACGTCTTGCACGGAGCGCCATTAAAAGCCTTGTTCAAAGCGCCTGTTTCGGTTTCCTTTGAAGGTGACCGGTACCTGGTGGAAGTGCAAAAGGCCGCCATATTCTCCAATTATCTTGGCATCAAGGACAAGCTGGAAGCAATACCCCAGGGAATGCACATCACCGTTGACCTGTCCCGGACCGCCATGGTGGACCACAGCGTCATGGAAAATCTGCATCATTTTGAACACGACTACGTGGCGGCCGGAGGGCACTTTGAGATCATAGGCCTGCACGACCACAAGCCCTTGTCCAACCACAAACATGCTGCTCGAAAAAAGAGAATCCTGGCATAATTTCCACCCTATGAAAAGTACCACTTTACTCCTGCTCATGGTGCTGCTTTGGATTTGCATTGCTCCACATCCGGGATCCGCCCAAAATGCTGGTCTCCGCAAAAACGGAGACAATCAGAATGGCTGGGCGATGTACTTCGGCACCCTGAAGCTGAACCATCAATGGAGCCTGCACACCGAGGCACAGTTCAGAAGGAATGAATACTTCAGCCAGCCACAGCAGCTCCTGCTGAGGGCAGGAATCAATCGTCACTTCAATCACGGCCTGAGTACCACCATCGGATACGGATTCATAGAAACCTATCCCTATGGGATTTATCCGGTTCAGGCTCAATTCCTGGAACACAGGCTATGGGAACAATTACAACACAAGTCCAGTCTGGGAGGATGGGAATGGATAAACCGGCTCAGGCTGGAACAAAGATGGGCAAATCTCCCATCGGCAGACAGCCTCGGAAAGTTTCACGAGGGCCCTACCGTATACAGCAACAGATTCAGATTGATGAACCGGATCTCCATACCCCTGTCTGCCGGAAAAATTGAAAAGGGCGGCTTTTATCTCAGTTTTTATGACGAAATTTTCGTCCAATTCGGCAAAAACGTGAAATACAATTTATTTGACCAAAACAGGCTTTACGGTGCGCTTGGCTATCAGTTGTCGGAGGGCATCCGCCTGGAAGCCGGTTATCTTTTGCAAACCCTGTACAAACCGGACGGAATCCGGGTCGAGCAAAACCACACCCTGCAATTGGGGATTACCACCCAATTTGGCTTAATAACTAAAAAACAAGTATGAAGCATTCAGATATCACGCACTTCGACGAGGCGCATGTCCTGCACGAGTTGAAGCATTATCTTCCCTCCCAAACGCCACTGAAGGATTTCATCCATCACAACTCGCTGCACGCCTTTCAGCACCTGGATTTCTACCAGGCCATTTTCAAGGCTTCCGGCATTTTTGGATTTCAGGCTACCTTCCAACTCAACGAATTCCGGAAATTATTTAAAATAAAAAGAATCCGTCCGGAGATCGTCGAATTCATCATTACCCGGAACAAGGGAAGCCGTGCGGTCAGTGAATGGACCGAGAAAATGCTCCACCAAAAATACGATTGCGAACTCGATCCGAAGATCGGAAAACTGAGATCGCTCTGGAAGGAATGCTACAGGATCGACCTCGACAATCTGGTACAACCCCTGCTTTTCCGCATACTTTGCAGCTATCTGGACCAGGGCATAGCACTCTGGCATTTTCCCCATGTGGACCTGGGATTGCTGGAAGCCATCAGGGAACTGGAAAGGAACGGGACCACAAGTTTTTTCAGAAATGAGCGCGCGAGAAAATTACTGATGGATGGAAAATGCTCCATGTCAGACCTGCTCCACGTACTTGTAGGTGACGAAGCTTGGTACGACCGCTATCTGTTTGACCAGCAATTTAGCCACAAGGGCTGGTCGGGCATTGTTTCGGCCATCGAAGATCAGCCGCATACGGTCCTGTATCCCAAGAAAATCAGTCTGCGCGAAATGATCATGCTCGAACTGATGCTTGAGATCGATGCGATCGACAGCGAGATGGGCCCGGCCTGGAAACCGCTTGCTGCCATGCGCAAAATTGAATTACCGGATCTTTTTACCCATGAACCCCTGACCGAATTACAGGAAGTCCTGTCTCTCTGGCAGGATGCCTTTGAATGGAGTTATTACGACGAGGTACTCTCAGGATTAAAGACCATCCGCATAATGGTCCGGGAGCCCGGCGAGAAGGAAGAAAAAAGTTTTCAGGCCATTTTTTGCATCGACGAGCGGGAGGACTCTTTGAGACGCCATCTGGAAATGGCAGAGCCTGCCTGTGAAACCCTGGGCTGTCCGGGATTCTTTGGCGTGGAATTTTATTTTCATCCCGCCTATGGAAAATTCTACGAAAAACTTTGTCCGGCACCCGTCACGCCCAAATACCTGATCAAGGAAAAGGAAGGCGGAGAAGAACGGAAGCACGAGTTGCTGTATTCCAAAAAATCACACCACTTTCTCGAAGGATTCATCATCACGCTCTCCCTGGGTTTTTGGGCAGCGATCAAGTTGTTTCTCAACATATTCCGGCCCAGCATGAGTCCTGCCATCTCCAATGCCTTTTCACACATGAACCTGGATTCGGATCTCATCATCGAAAACACGGATCCATCCCAGGTGGAAAATGGTCTTCAGGTCGGATTCACGCTAAATGAAATGGCGGACCGCGTCGAAAATCTTCTCAGAGGCATCGGCCTGGTGCAGCATTTTTCCAGTTTGATCTACGTAGTGGGACATGGCAGCAGCAGTGCCAACAATCCGCACCACGGAGCGCACGACTGCGGCGCCTGTAGTGGCCGCCCTGGATCAGTCAATGCCCGTGTCTTTTCCTTTATGGCAAACCATACCGGAGTCAGAGAGATCCTTGACGGCCGGGGGCTCCACATTCCGGATCAGACGAAATTCGTAGGCGGCCTGCACGATACAGCCTCCGATGAGATCGCCTTTTACGACCTAAAGTCTCTTTCTGCCGAACATCAGCGTCAGCATGAAATCAATGCGCTTGCCTTTGAACACGCACTGAATTACAACGCCAAGGAAAGGTCCCGGCGATTTGCTTCGATTGATACAAGACAAGCGCTGCACAAGGTCCGGGAGGCCATCCGCAGAAGGTCTGTTTCCTTTTTCGAACCCAGACCGGAACTGGGCCATGGCACCAACGCGCTTTGCTTTGTGGGAAACAGGCATCTGACCAAAGATCTCTTTCTGGACAGAAGGGCCTTCATGAACTCCTACGATTACCGCACAGATCCCGATGGAAAATATCTGCTCAACGTCATGAGACCTTTGCCCCCGGTTTGCGGAGGCATCAACCTCGAATATTATTTTTCCAGGGTGGACAATTACAAAATGGGTGCCGGCACCAAACTGCCGCACAATGTCATGGGACTGATCGGTGTTGCCAACAGTGCGGACGGAGACCTTCGTCCGGGCCTGCCCCTGCAGATGATCGAGGTGCACGATCCCATCAGGTTGCTGATTCTGGTGGAACACCATCCCGAGGTGATCCTGAAGACCATCCGGACGGAACCATCCCTGTACGATTGGTTTGACAAAGGCTGGGTGCATCTGGTCGCCATCCCTCCCGACGAAGAAAAATTCTACTTTTTCAGAAACGGAACTTTTGAAACCTACGAACCCAGACTGGACCAGGTATCTACCCTGGAGGATATCCACGACTTCCTGGAGACCGCCAGGGAAATGGAGTCCAATTACATCGTACATGCAACCCAGGAGAACTTACCGGTTCACATCATCAAAAAATAACCCATGTCAACATTCATCCCATTATTCGTACTCCTCCCCTTTATCTCCTTTCTGACCGGTCTGATGATCCCGGCAAAAAAGGAAAAGATCATTTTTTGGGCATCCGCACTTCCTGTTTTGCTTCATCTGGTATTTTATGTGATCTTCAGTTTTTACTGGATGATGGATGGAAGCCCGGACCTTCATTGCGATGGACCTGTACTCTACAAGACCCAGGATTCCGAGTTTTCCATAGATTTCTTTTACGACACGTACTCAGGTATCTATCTGTTGGTATCCGCGATACTCACATATCTGGTTTTGGCATTCAGCCGCTACTACATGCACCGGGAAAAAGGCTACAAGCGATTTTTCAACAACATCATGTTTTTTTATACCGGATTGTGCGTGATCCTATTCGCGGGTAATCTGGAAACGCTCTTTGTGGGATGGGAGATCATTGGTGTCACTTCCTTTTTTCTGATCGGATTTTACAGGGACCGCTACCTGCCCGTCAAGAACGCACTCAAGGTGGTATCGCTCTACAGAATTGCCGATGTCCTGCTATTGCTGGGTATCTGGATCTGTCATCACTACTTCAGCCGCAGCATCACTTTTTTCGATATCAACGCGTCCCACAAAACCGGCGGAATCCTGATCGATGATGCCGCTTATGCATTGGTCATACCCCTCATTTTTGTCGTGATCTCCATGGTCAAGTCCGCCCAATTCCCATTCTCCTATTGGCTGCCCCGGGCACTGGAAGGCCCCACCACTTCGTCTGCCATTTTTTACGGTTCTCTTTCCTCCCACATTGGGGTGTTTTTACTCGTGAGAACCTTCCCTCTTTGGGATCAGGAGATCTGGATCCGCGTCCTGATCATCGCAGTCGGAATCATCACCAGCCTGGTCGCCACCCTCACCGCCAGGGTACAATCCTCCGTCAAGACGCAGATCGCCTACAGCTCGATCGCACAGATCGGGCTGATGTTTGTGGAGGTAGCCCTGGGCTGGCATTATCTGGCATTGTTCCATTTTGCCGGTAATGCATTTTTAAGAACCTACCAGATCCTCGTGTCTCCATCTGTCCTGAATTACCTGATCCACGACCAGTTTTTTAATTACATACCCAGACAACACGAGATCGACAATTCCCTACGGGGCAGGATCAAAAAAGCAATTTACATCCTGAGCATCCGCGAATGGAACATGGATCATTTCGCCTATAAATGGATTTGGCAGCCATTAAAAAAAATTGGAAATCGCCTGCAGGTTTTTTCCTACCATTCCCTGATACTCACAGG
>CAYXKO010000163.1:0-5848 GCA_964465435.1 uncultured Saprospiraceae bacterium
GTCCTTTCTCCGCTTGACTCCCGATGTTGCCATCATCGGCTCACTGGACGCTGATCACCTCGATATTTATGGGAGCCGAGAAGAAATGATACGGTCCTATCTGGAATTTGCGTCGCGGATACGAGAAAGGGGGCTTTTGCTTTTTTTTGGCGGAATCCAGCCGGATCTACAGGAGAGATTCAGGCAACAGCTCAGATCCGGAATCAGGTTTGCCACCTATGGCTCTGCGGATGACTGCGATATCAGGGTGAGCAACATAGTAACAAAGGAAGGCATCATGACCTTCGACTACCGGGACGAGCAGGGTGTGAGCTTTTATGGATTACAGCTGAGTCTCCCGGGCAACCACAATGCCTGGAATGCAGCAGCTGCGATCCGTGCGGCCTGTGAAGTGCTGAGGGATGAGGGCAGGGATATTTCCCCGATTCCGGATGCGTTGGCATCCTTTCGCGGGATTGAAAGAAGATTTGAATGGAAGTTCAGGGGAAAGTCACATGTCTTGATCGAAGATTATGCGCACCATCCGGAGGAACTCAGGGCGGTAATCCAGGCTGCGAGAAGTTGCTTTCCAGGCAGGAAAATCACCGGCATTTTTCAACCGCATCTGTACAGCAGAACCCGCGATTTTGCGTCTGAGTTTGCACAGGTATTTGACGGTCTGGACCGGGTAATTCTGGTCGAACTCTATCCGGCACGCGAACTACCCATACAGGGGATAAGTTCTCATACCATTTTGGACAGGATGTCGCTGGAGGACAGGCATTTTGTCGCCAAGAGAGATTTGATAGAATTTTTATCCCGACTCGATAAGGATGTGATCCTGAGCCTTGGAGCCGGAGATCTGGATTTGCTTTCTGAGGATATCATAAAATTACTGGATTGAAATGAATACAAAACTGAGATTGGGACTGGTGATTGGGGTATACATTTCAGCCATGCTTTTCGTTGCAGGCCTTTGGCTAAATTCCATCAGGCTGCAGCGCATTCAGCAATCGGGCCAGTTGAAAATACAGATCCTGAAGCCCAAGCCGGAAAATATCCTGATTGACAATAGGGAAATCAGGGAGAACGTGCTGAAATTCCTCAAAAAGGACCTGCGCAAGATCAAAAGTCACGCGCTGAACCTGCATGGCCTCGAAGCAAAATTGGAATCACTTCCCGTGGTCCACCACGCAGAAGTATACCTGGATGCAAATCAAAACCTCCATGTTGACGTCTACCAGCGGGATCCCCTGGTTAGGATCGTGGAGCCCCACGGAAATTCCTATTACCTGGACGCGGAAGGCAATACCATACCGGGTTCCTCCAGGTATTCGGCACGGGTCCCGGTTGCCACCGGAATCGTGGGACAGGCTGGCAAAAACCCTGTTCTCAAAGGGAATCAGTCTGAATTTAAAAATATTTTCTACCTTGCGCAGGAAATAGCGCGAGACACCTTCGCCCAAGCCCTAATAGAACAAATCGATGTGCAGCCATCCGGCGATGTCGTCCTGATACCCAAGATAGGATCCGAAAAGATCTTGTTCGGAAAGGTCGAGGACGTCACTGAAAAATTACAGAAGCTCCATTTCTTCTACCAGGAAGGATTGCGGTATGAAGGATGGAATGTTTACCAAACCATAGATCTTCAAAACAAGGATCAGGTGGTTTGCAAACGCAATATTTCACAATTGTAAAGCCAAGCTTGAATAATAAAAGATATGACCATGGAAACTCAAAACTTTCAAAATCCTGACATCATTGCAGCACTGGATATCGGCACCACCAAAGTGTGTGTTGTGGTCGGTCGGAGAAATATTTTGGGCAAGATCGAGATCCTCGGTTTTGGAAAAGTCAACTCCGAGGGAGTGATCCGGGGAGTTGTGTCCAATATCGACAAAACCGTAAAAGCCATATGCGATGCCGTGGACCTGGCTGAAAAAATGAGCAAGCAGGAGATTCAAAGGGTACACGTAGGCATTGCCGGTCAACACATAAGAAGTTTGCAGCACCAGGGAGTGCTGTACAGGAGCAATCCGCAGGAAGAGATCACAAAGGAAGACGTGGATAAGCTGGTGCAGGACATGTACAAGATAGCCCTGCCTCCCGGAGATCAGATCCTTCACGTCATCCCTCAGGAATTTACCGTGGATGAGGAGGAGGGTATCATTGATCCGGTGGGCATGTCCGGCTCCAGGTTGCAGTCAAATTTTCACATCATAACCGGAAATACTTCAGCGGCTGCCAACATCTTGCGATGCATTGAGAAGGCCGGGCTCGTCTCAGAAAGCATCACCCTGGAACCGCTTGCATCGGCTGAATCAGTACTCGCGAGAGAGGAAAAGGAGGCCGGCGTGGTCATGGTGGACATAGGCGGCGGCACCACGGATGTGACGATCTATAACGAGGGAATCATCCGCTATACCTCCGTGATACCGATCGGTAGCAATATCATCACCAAGGACATCAAGGCCGGATGCTCGGTGACAGTGGAACAGGCCGAGAAGCTCAAGGTGCGCTTCGGTTCTGCATTGAGTGAAGAAATTGTGGATAACCGCATCATTACCATTCCGGGATTGATGGGCCGCGAACCCAAGGAGATCTCCGAGAAGAACCTGGCCCGGATCATACAGGCCAGAGTGGAAGAAATCTTTGAATACGTGATGTGGGACATTCACAGGAGTGGATATGAAAATAAAATTGCAGCAGGTATCGTCCTCACAGGAGGAGGATCATTGTTAAAAAATCTCGACCTGCTGGCTGAATTTCAGACCGGCTTGTCCGCCAGGATTGGACATCCCACCCAGCATTTAAGCTCACACTACATGGACGAGATTTCAAACCCCATGTTTGCCACCGGTGTGGGTTTGATTTTGGAAGGATTCAAGAAAATCCCTGCCAGAAAAGAAGAGCGGAAAATCATCCCTCAGAAAACCTTTGACCTTCATGAAGATGAACTACCGATCACGATCGAACCCATCCACCAGGAAAGAGGGGAGTCCGGTCCAAGAAGGGAGTCCTGGCTGGGTAAAATAGTCAACAAGGGCTATGTTTCCGTGAGGGAATTTTTTGAGGCAAGTCCTGATTCTGAGATATAAATTATTAGATATAAAAAAAATATTTAATTTATTTTAATATCTAATATATAATTACGTATCTTTACGTCATAAACAGATATAAAAAAGGATTATATGAATCAACCCTCTATAATCAAAGTGATCGGAGTAGGTGGCGGCGGAACAAATGCCGTCACACACATGTACAACCTGGGTATCAGAGGGGTGGATTTTGCCGTCTGTAACACGGATCACCAAAGTCTGGACATCAGCTCGGTTCCGGTTAAAATACAGTTGGGGCCCCTGCTCACGGTGGGCAGAGGAGCGGGAAACAATCCCGAGGTGGGACGTCAGGCCTGTCTTGAATCTGCCGAAGAGCTGAGGAGATTTCTGGAAAAGGACACTAAAATGCTTTTTGTGACGGCCGGCATGGGTGGCGGCACCGGTACGGGCGCAGCACCCATTATTGCCAAAGTGGCCAAGGAACTGGAGATTCTGACGGTGGGGATCGTCACACTGCCTTTTCAGTTTGAAGGACCCAGAAGGGCCAGGCTTGCCTTCGAAGGGCTGGATCAGCTGAAGCAAAATGTGGATTCCCTCATCGTAATTTCAAATAATAAGTTGCGCGAAATGTATGGCAACCTGGCCATGTCCAGTGCCTTTTCAAACGCAGACAATATATTGGCTACAGCGGCCAAGGGCATAGCTGAGATCATCACGGTTCCGGGCTATATCAATGTGGATTTTGAGGATGTCAATTTCGTCATGAAGGATTCCGGAGTCGCCATCATGGGCAGTGCCGTGGCCAAAGGGGAGGACAGGGCCCGCAAGGTCATTGAAAGTGCACTTAATTCGCCTTTGCTGGAGGACAATGACATCAGAGGAGCCAAGCATATTCTGCTCAATATCACAACGGGAAGAACTCCCGAAATAACGATGGATGAGGTTGGTGAGATCACCGAATACATTCAGCAGGAAGCCGGTTTTGACACGGATCTTATCTGGGGTTCCTGCGTGGATGAATCGCTGGAAGACCAGATAAGCGTCACCCTGATCGCCACTGGATTCGGACAGGGATATAAGAAAAGAATGGCTCAGGATCAATCCGCAAAGAAGATTGTCCTGGACCTGGATGGAGACGATCATCCGGAATCACTCCAAAGTGATGTAGCTGATTCAGCCAATACGATAGAATTCGATGATCTGATCACCAGCGCCCCTCATTCAGAGGCAGGATTGTCAAATCTTTTGTTTCCCCCCAGACAGGATCCCCCTGCCCGAAAGGAGGATTGGCAGCCGCAGGTCCCGGAAGTAAACCAGAACCAGGATGCTAATTCCCGTCAGTCCGTGGTCAAAAAGCCCCTTACCGAAGGTAAAAACCTCGCTGAGGCTGAGAATATTCCCGCTTACGAACGCAAAAACATACGCTTGGACAAGGTGGTTTCTTCAGCAGAAACCACACTTTCAAGAACGCGGATATTTATCGATGAAGATAACAAACTAGACATCCGCGAGGAGAATTCCTTTCTCCACGACAACGTTGATTAAAGAGGCTTCGTCTTTTCATACCTTTTCATGAGATTGGTTTATCGGCCAGGGGTGGTTCCCTGGCCATTTTTATTTTACAAACTCCTCTTCAATCTCTGTGCCTGCCTGTTCTGGCCTCAAGCAAACGCCTGATCAGTCGTTGTACACTGACTGCTTTCCAAGTTTTACCGTGAGCAGGTAGTAAAACAGGATCCTGTACTTATTCCTGTTGGAAGAGCCAAAGGCCTCGATCACCTCTGCAATGGCCTGATCCATGGCGGCTTCGTCAGAGCAGCCCAATTTTCCTTTGAGGAATTTTTCCCTGAGGTTGGACATTTCTTCCTTGTCGCTGGCGGCGACCGTTGAGGAATCATCGTTGTAGATGGAAGGTCCCAGGCCCTTTGCAACCTTGGTCAGCAGGGCGGGATCAACGGTCCATCCCAATTTTTCAGCTTCTGCTAACATGAAATTCACTTTTTCATCGAACTGGCTCATGATCAAATAATTTAGATTTAAAAAATGATTTTGGCGTCTGCAAAATAAAAATAATCGTGCAAAGGGAAGTGATTATTTGCATGGTTGTTGCCCTGAACCGTAAAGCCTGGAGTCGGATTGGCAGGCTGCTTGTCAAAAAGCGGGCCTTGGGGTAATTAAAAAACTGTATATTTCGGCTTTATAAACGAACCATATGAATAAACTGAGACTGTTTGCTTTGGGGCTATTAGTTTCCCTGTCTATGGGGCAGCTTTCATTTGCGCAGGATATCCACTTTACCCAATTTGCTTTCTCTCCCTTGCACGTAAATCCTGCACAGGCAGGAGGATTCAATGGCTCTTATCGGATAGGGGGCATATTCCGAGACCAGGCTGCTTCCATCACCGGTTTGGGTTCAGAGTTCAGGACGATCCACTTTTTCGTGGATGCCACGCTTCCCAAGGCTTTCAGAAAACAGGATTGGGTGGGTTTTGGAATGAACTTTCTGCAGGACAGGTCCGGGGCCATCGCCCTGGGATCCGGTAGCTTTATTGCCCAGGCCGCCTATCATCTGGCCATCGGAAAGAACAGCGATATCGCCCTGGGTGCCCAATATGGGGCTGTCAATATGAATATCAAGGATAAGCAAAAGGCCGTTTTTGAAAGCAGCCTCACCTCGGGAGGAGGGTCCCAGGACCTGGCCAAACTGCAGGAAAGGGCCAATTACAACGACATTTCAGTGGGTCTGGCTTACACCACCCGGATCACGGCTCAAAAGCACAAATTGACTGCCGGCATCAACGTAGGCAGAG
>CAYXKO010000164.1:0-5845 GCA_964465435.1 uncultured Saprospiraceae bacterium
GTTGAGTCTGATGTCAAAATATGAAGGAATTTTAAGAGCCTTTTCGTCAGCGGCCCAAGGAGGACAGATTTTGGAAACAGCGCCTTATATTGTCGCTCCCTAAACTAAAATTGATATGAGACAACCATCAAACTAACCATTACTGGAAAACGGAATTATGGAGCGGCAATATACAGCGCCCAAAATCTGTCCCAACAGAGAACCTAGCAAGGAAAACCAAATAAAGATTAACCAAGCCAGATGAGAAGCCGCCTCAGAAAAGGCTGCGTTTTTGCCCACTTTTTGCGCGACAAAAAGTGGGAAAGGAAATTTCCAATAAATTATTTGGGACAGGTGTGAATTTCCAAATTGTTCTAAGTACAAAAGTAATCTTCGGGTGGCAATGCAGCAAAGAAAATGCAATCAAACTTAGGTTTCTCAAGAACCATAGCGATTGACCTCATCAATAATTTGGATCCCTACCACAAAGTGGACTTCCGGATCTCCTCCAGAAAATCGTACAGGCCAGTCAGGCCCAGGGTGCCGTTTTGGGTGTAATCCAGCACCTTGAAGGTCTTTCCATCCGCAAAGGCAATGATCAGGGCAATGACCTTGTCCGCCGTCTTGTCGCCAAATTTCATCTCCTGCTTGGGCAGATGCAGATACTTCAGCCTGAGCTGCAGATTCCGGAACTGGTCCGGATCGCAGGGGGCCTTGAAGAACCCTGGATCGAGCGCGGTATTCTTGATGTTCTGCAGGATCATGTTGCCCGCTGAATCGATCTTGAGGATGTAATCCGGACAACCACCAAACTGGCAGTAGCTGTGGATTTGCACGTAACGCAGCCCGGAATTGTTGGGCCTGGAAGCGTATTCGATCAGGCGGTCAAAGCGGTAGATGAGGGTATCCTTGCGCAGAAAGCCCAGTGAGTAGTAGGTATTGAAATTCTTGGGATACCGGATCTCCACGCCATCCTTTACGCGCACGGTCTGCTCGGTGGCGTACTGCTTGTAGATGATGAGCGGCCCTTCTTCGGTCTCCTCGATAAAGGGTACGCCCAGATCACCGGTTTTGCGCACGGGCTCAACCTCGTGCAGATCGTATACCCCGGGATCTTCTTTGGCCATGACCAAAACTGCCCGGTTTTGCTTGCGCCGGTACATCTGGGCAAAAAGGTCCATCAGGCCGTCGTCGTTGAAATCTCCCACAAACCAGGGCGAATATTCAATGGAATCGAGATACAGCTGGTTGTCGCTGTTGCGCACCTTGACGCCCAGATCATAGGATTTAAGCTCCGGGAAGGTCTTGTGCAAAAAGGTCTTTACCTCGCTGTCCAGCGTAAACTCCTCGTAAGGCTGTGATAACAAGCCTCCGGCACAAAACCAGAATGTGCCGATCAGAATAATGTGAAATCCAGCCTTGCTCAACACCTCGGGACAAGAGATTAGCGGATCAACGAAAACACCCCCTTGAAACTCCTGAACTGCTTGTTCTTGTACAGGACATCGCATCGGTAAATGTAGGAATCCATCGGAGCGGGTGTGCCATCGACATTGCCATCCCAGGTGCCCGCAGGGTCCGTGGTGGAATATACTTTTTTGCCCCAGCGGTTGAAGATCTCAAACTCTACCCTGTCGATATTGGCTCGGTGGTTGTCCTTATACACCGGATTGAAATCCTTGTTGACGGCCTCTTCGGCCCCCGTTGGCATGAACACATTGGGGAAATTGACACAGGGGATCTCCTGGGTGGTATAGCTCAGGTCGATGCTGTCTGAACAGTACAATGCGCGCACGGTGATCTCCCCGTGGGGTATGGTGATCGCCTGGGTGCGGTCTGTATTTTTGATGCCATCCACCACATCCGGAAACCAGCAGTACTTCATGAAGCGGTTGCTGAAATCCTGGGTGGCGTATTTCTTGGGTATGGGAGACAGGGTAAACGGATCGCCGACGCAGCCCATCACCTGGGCACTGCCGCCCATAAAGTCAAAATAACTGCAACTGCGGCGACTGCTGTCGATGTAGGTCCTGCGGATCCCGGTGGTGGAATTGTTGGGAATAAAGGAGATCCGGTCGTAGGTCACCCCGCTCAGGGTATCCTGCACATAGCGTCGCGTATTGAAACTCCTGAGTTGCTCGTCGCGGTAACTGCAGCTGGTGTCGTTTAAAAAGAAATCGTTGGCCAGCTTGGCCTGGAAGGTTCTGTAAATGGAATCGAGACTGCCGGACAAAACAAATGCTTCTTCTTCATTGGAATAGCCCAGGCCCTGACTTTTGGGATACAGGCGGCCATCCTTGCGCACGATCTGGTTCAAATTCCTCAGGCGAAGGTCCTGGTCAAATTCCACCATGCCCAAACCCAGGGTGCCGTTGCCGTTTTTCTGCACAAAGGAAGTGGCAAATCCGTTTTGAGTGGAGATCAGGGTGGGCGCAGGAGAAGATTCATGCGGATAGGCCACAAAGCTCTGTCCCGTCATCTTCCCATTGGCGTTGGAAAATTTCATCAGGGATACGCCGCCGGAAAACGAGGCACCCACGACAAAGAAATTGCGATCGTCTGCAGACAGGCGGTCCAGAAGGACAAACTGGCTGTCGAGGCGGTAGCTGAATTCCACATTGAGGGTATCGTCAAAACCGACCAGTACACTGGAATCAAGTCCGACCGCAAAATACTGACGGCCGATCGGCACGATGCTGCGCAGGTGTTTGTGATCCTTGAGCACGAGAATGTCCTTGCGGCTGAAATTGCCATCCAGTCTCATCAGATAAGGCACCACGTTTGCCGTGTCCGGACCCGCACTGAATCCCAGGATGATGTCATCGGGAGATTGCAGGTAATGGATCACGGGATTGAAGTACACCTTGGCATCCGGTACGGAGAAAAGGACCGGCACGTTGATCGAAAGATCGGATTCTCCGATCCTCGCCAGGTGCAGACCCGCCGCGGTGTCGTTTTGAAATATCTCTGCCAGCAGAATATTGCCGGAACCGGATGCGTCCTGGGAACAATACAACTGACTCAATCTGGTCATGGTGTCGATGATCCTTTTTTCAGATTGGGTCAGCTTGCCACAGTAGTCGTACTTCAGCATCAGCAGGGCGGAATCCTCGGTGTTGCCTATGAGCGTCCAGCCCGCATCCGGCCTGGTGAAAACCTGGACGGCGGTAAAATGCGGTCCGGCCCTCTCATCCAGAAACTGGAGGGGCTGGGCCTGAAGGGTCCCGATTAAAAACCAGGTGATAATGAAGACCAGGGTGCTGTGGATTAATCTGTTCATGCTTTGCAATTGGGTTTGCTCTTGATTCAATATGCACAAAGTTAGCAACAATCGCCTTATCTTTAAGTTAATCTATGGAAAACAAATCGGAAAAAAATAGACATTAAATTTAAATTTAACATATAATTTACTGATATAATGATTTTTAAATATATACATATTTTTTTATATTTTTCCATATCCATTCCATTGCTCGCCCAGACAGCTAGCCATGTGGACCTGCTGTCGCACATCCGCATTCCGGAAAAGGCCAGCAGCATCTGGGGGCACACCACGCCGGACGGCAGGGAACTGGCCCTTTTGGGCACGGTACGGGGGGTCAGGGTCTTTGACATTTCCGATCCGTCTGCTCCGGTCGAAAAGATTTTTATCGAAAACAACACCTGCAGCTGGAGAGAACTCAAGACCTCCGGGGAATTTGCCTACGTGTCGTCCGAATGCGATGACGGCCTGCTCATCATTGACCTGAGGAATCCCGATTCCATCGTACACCAAAACCTCTACAAGCTGGCCGACCTGCAGGGAGACAGCGTGGATGTGCTCACCTCCCATACCCTGTATGCCGACGAGGAGGGCTTCATTTATCTCAGCGGGGCCAGGACGGTGGGAGCCGGTTTTGCCATCCTGGATCCGCACGAAGACCCCTGGAATCCCAAACTGATCTACCACTTTGAAGACGACTACATGCACGAGGTGCACGTACGGGACAGAATGCTCTATGGAGCGGAGTTATTCAACGGGGCCTTCAGCATCTGGGACCTTTCGGACAGGCAAAATCCCGTAAGGCTCGCTACCCAGCGCACCGCCTTTACCTTTGCCCATTCGGTCTGGATCGAAAAAGACCGAAAAATACTTTACACCGCAGATGAGGTGACCGGCGCTGTCGTGGAGGCCTGGGATGTCTCTGACCCCCAGGATATCAAAAGGCTGGATTTCTTCAGGGTGCGCAATCCGTCTGACGACCTGCACATTCCGCACAACGTATTTCACAAGGATGACTGGCTCTACATCAGCTGGTACACCGAAGGCATGAGGGTGCTCGACACCCGGCGACCCAACAACCTGGTGGAGGTTGGATTCTACGACACCCATCCGGACAAGCGGACCGGTTTTGCCGGATGCTGGAGCGTGTATCCCTACTATGCCTCCGGAGTGGTGGTGGCCTCGGACATCGAATATGGAATGTACGTACTCAGATTTGATGGCAACCGGGCAGGATGGCTGGAAGGGGTCGTGAGGGACAGCCTTTCGGGATCGAACCTTTCGAAAGCACAGATCAAGCTCAGCAAGAAGCAGGGAGGCTCCACGATCGCCCTGGAGTCTGATCAGAGGGGGATTTACCGCACCGGCGTGGCAGAATCTGGATGGTACAGCATCGAGATCAGTCAGGAAGGATACCATCCCCTCGTTGTGGACCTGGAGTTGTTCACGGACAGTCTGATCACAAGAGATTTTTTCCTTGCGGCCCGTCCCAGATCCGAAGCCAGATTTGAGATCAGGGACCGCGATTCCGGCAATCCCACCTCCGGCATCAACGTGCTCATGTACAACGACGAAAGCAGATTTGAGGCTCTCTCCGGGACGGGCAGCCCTTACAATTGTACCATACCGGATGTTTATCATGCCAGGTACAACATCCTGGCCAGTGCCTGGGGATATCTTTACAACCACACTCCGGATGTATCCTTCGATGGAAGTCAAAGCTATGCACGCGACCTGTCGGCAGGGTATGAGGATCATTTTATGACGGAGCAGGGATGGGAGCAAATATCTGAGGACAGCCTCGTCGGGTGGCAGTACGGAAATCTGAAGGAATTCTTCCCGCCGCCCTCGAATTTCCCTTCCAGGGATTCCGACGACGACATAGGCGATCGCTGTCTCTATACGGACAATTACGGCAAGATCGACCAGGAGTACCGCTTGACGGGCCACCTGTACCTGATCTCCCCTCCCATGGACCTGCGGCCCTGGGACCAGATCAGAATTTCATACGACGCCTGGGCCTATGGCGGATGGGACGGCTCGGTCAAGGAGACCATGCTTGTTTCTGGAGCAGACAGCCTGCTCGTCGAGACCATCCCGGAAAACCTGTCCGGCAAATTCAATCCCAGGACCCAAAAAGACATCGACATACAAGGACTGAAGCGCGACTCCGTCCGCTTTGTGTTTCACTTGTGGAACAACCCGGATTCGGCGGAGTTCGCCATCGCCCTGCGCGCGGCCCTGGACCACTTCACGCTGACCGGCCTGATCCCCAATCAGACTGGGGAAACAACTGAACACTTCGGGATCCGCATTTTTCCCAATCCCTTTTCCGATCGTCTGCACGTGTACAACGAGGACGATTCCGAAGCGGAAATGCAACTCTACGATCCCCTGGGAAGGCCGGTCCTCAAGGCCATCCTGAAGCCCAATCATACGACCGTATGCGACCCCGGCGCCATTCAGGCCGGAGTATATTCCTATCAGATCCGCCGGTCCGGAAAAATTTATTCCGGCAAGCTCGTTCGGAAAACAAATTGATCGGCAACAGACAAATTTAGCTTGAGTCAGGAAGCATTTGATTTGATCGTGGTGGGTGGCGGT
>CAYXKO010000165.1:0-5842 GCA_964465435.1 uncultured Saprospiraceae bacterium
CAGCACCCTGATATCTATTCTGTGCTGAGAAACAACAAAAGAAACCGGAAGTAACAAATAAAAGAAAAATGTTAAAAGCTTCATTATATGGCATTTATGGAAAATGGAAATGCCATATAAAACCAGCCACCTTCCCTTTTCGGAATTACCCGAACAGGTTCCATGGGTATGATCTCAGCCGGTGATTGAATCACTGATGCGGCACCCCAAATTATCTTACAAAATTATACCTTTTCTGAAAGTTTCAATATGAAAAATGGTCTTACTGATCCTTTGAGAAGCGTTTCCGGTAATAATCCTGAATGGAGCCCGGGCCTGAGTCAGAAAATTCAAATAAATCGAGAACAATTTCCCCCTTTCATTGGGATGTTCCCGGAGCGGATCCTCCCTCCAACTTATGTCCGGAGCACACAAAAGATAGAGGTCAGGAAGATGATCCATCCAAAGTTGATGAATTTTGGCATCGAAATCGCTATATTTGAATCCAAGCCAGACGAGATAGGTCAATAGATCGCAGTCTTCGACCTGCCCCCCTCCCCCGCCAAGACCAACTAAGGACATATCTTGCTGTTTTACAGCCATTTGAATAACATCATTGCGATCATATTCCGGGCCATTGCGGTATAAATATTCGCGGCTATATTCAGGAATCAGCCTATATTTGTAGTAGTTAGAGACCCAGATAGCCAGACTGCTTTTTGCAGTTGATTCGGGTCCAGTAAAAACCATTCTCACCATTTTTTCATTTAGCTTAATAAGTCTGGATTTCTTGAATGCACGACATTGAACCATTTTACAACTGGAGGGAGCTATACGACAGCGCTGAGGACAGCAAATCCCCATTTGCCGGAGCGGTTTATTCGGAATTCACCTACAGCAATAAAATATACAATTATTACATACATCCGCAATGGGATAATTTCGGATCTGCAAATTTATACATAAAGATCCTATATGTCGACTATGATGAAGGCTTTGCCATCATGGAATTAATTGGCGAATGGAATGACTGCATTGAAAATGACATCATGTACCTCAAAAGAGATGTCATTGATCAGATGATACCGGAAGGAATCTCCAAATACATATTGATTTGCGAAAATGTTTTAAATTTTCATGGTTCGGATGACTGTTACTACGAAGAATGGAATGAGGATGTTTCAGATTCCGGCGGATGGATTTGTTTTGTGAATACCCTGGACCACGTCTGGGAAGAAATGAGGAGAACCTTAATACACCATCAGGTCAGCCTTGGCAAAAATTTTAATGACATTCATTGGAGAAAATTAAATCCCCAGATGTTTTACGAACTGATCAGCAAAAAGATATGAGCAAGGAGCGGGCCGGTTTTGTAAGTATCATTGGCATGCCCAACAGTGGCAAATCGTCGCTGGTCAATGCACTCAGTCAGGGTAAGATTAGCATCATATCGCCAAAGCCACAAACCACGAGACAGAGAATTTTTTCCATTGTAAATGACGAAGGAATACAGATAGTATATTCTGACACTCCCGGCTGGATCCTGGATGCCCGGTACCCCTTACACAAGCACATGAACGAAAAGGTACAGGAATCACTTACTGATCCGGATGTTTTGGTATTGATCTTCGATGGTACGAAAGGATTGGGAGAACATGAAAAGATCTCAGACCTAGTTTCAAATCTGGACATCCCCGTGCTTCATTGTATCAATAAAACAGATCTCCTGAAACCAGATGAGATCAATGAAATGATCCATAAGTTACAAACCAAGGATCAGAGCAAAAAAGTATTTGCAATATCCGCCTTACGGGGGAGCGGCATTGCAGAGCTCAGGAGAGAAATAGAAGACCTGATTCCCGAACACCCCTTTTATTTTCCAAATGACATAATCAGCGACAAGCCTGTTCGCTTTTTTGTCTCCGAAATGATCCGCGAACAAATATTTCATTTGTTTGAAGACGAAATCCCATTCAGCACTTTTGTGGAAGTGATAAGTTGCAAAGGCGTCGATGAAATGGCCGAAATGGCGAGGATCGAGGCAAACATTTACGTCTCGAAGCAAAGTCAGGTTCCTATATTACTTGGAAAAGGAGGCAGTATGATCAAAGAGCTTGGAATCAGGGCCAGAAAAGAAATAGAAAAATTTTTAGGCCAAAAGGTATACCTTGGCCTGAGCGTCAAACTAAAGAAGGAATGGCGAAATGACAGCGAATTTATTGAAAAATCAGGAATGTTGAGATGAGATTTACAGCAGCAATAGTAGGAAGACCCAATGTAGGAAAATCCACCCTGTTCAACAGGTTGGTGGGCAAGAGAAAATCCATTGTGGATGATTTCAGTGGCGTAACCAGGGACCGCATTTACGACCAGGCAGATTGGAACGGCAAGAAATTTTATGTGGTTGACACAGGTGGATTCGTTGCGCATTCGAATGACATATTTGAAAAGCTAATCAAAAAACAGGTTGAAATCGCCATTGACGAATCCAGTGTCATTTTATACATGGTCGATGTGACTACCGGAATAACAGATCTAGACTTGATGGTTGCAGAAATGCTGAGAAAAGTCAAGAAGAAAAAATTCCTGGTGGTCAACAAGGTCGATAATCATGAGAGACTTCTCATGGCCCAGGAATTTTGGGCTCTGGGGTTTGATGAACTATATCCAATCTCGGCGATCACAGGAAGTGGAACCGGTGAGCTTTTGGATGCGGTCGCCTCCCTGGTGCCGGATGAAGAACTATCAGAACCTGATGTCCCAAGATTTGCCATCATCGGGCAGCCCAACGTAGGAAAATCTTCTCTGATCAATGTTTTTCTCGGCGATGAAAGAAATGTTGTCACATACAGTGCAGGAACCACCCGGGACCCTGTACACTCCGAATACAATAAGTACGGAAAACGATTTATATTGATCGACACAGCAGGGGTAAGAAAGAAATCAAAGGTTCATGAAGACCTTGAATTTTACTCTGTAATCAGAGCGATCAGATCGGTGGAAGAGGCTGATGTTTGTTTTTTGGTGATCGACGCAACACTTGGCATTGAAGCGCAGGACATGGAACTGGTTTCTCATGTCGTAAAGAAGAATAAAGGTCTGGTCGTTCTGGTCAACAAATGGGATCTAATTACCAAGGAAACGAATACCGCCAGGGATTTTGAAAAAAATATCAAAACCAAATTGGCTCCTTTTACGGATGTCCCGGTACTGTTTATATCAGCACTAGAGAAACAGCGCGTATTCCAGGCCATTGAAACCGGAATCGATGTTTATAACAACAGAACCCGAAAAATAAAAACTTCTGAACTGAACGAAAAGATGCTTGAGGCTATTGGAAAAATACCTCCTCCCTCATACAGAAATCACCTGATCAAGATCAAATACATTACCCAAATAGAAAAGGAATATCCTGTATTTGCATTTTTCACCAATTATCCGGAACAAATAAAAGGAAGCTACAAGCAATTTCTTGAAAACCAGCTAAGGAGCCTATTCAATTTTAACGGGGTCCCTATCAGACTTATATTTAAGGAAAAATAAATGCAAATTGAACAAACATTCATAGAAGGTTTACTAATCCTAATCCCCAGAACCTTTCAGGATGAGCGAGGATATTTCTTAGAATCGTACAGCTTGAAGACCATGCAGCAATTGGGATTTCAGAACGAATTCAAGCAAGACAACGAGGCATTTTCAAGGTATGGTGTCATACGGGGTCTTCATTTTCAGGCAGAGCCCATGCAACAGACCAAGCTGGTCAGGGTCGTCTCGGGAAAAGTTCTGGACGTAGCGGTGGACCTTAGGCCTGAAAGCAAAACTTTTGGCAGGCACTTTAGCATTGAGTTGTCAGGTGAAAACAAAAAGCAACTTTTGATTCCTAAGGGATTTGCTCATGGTTATTCCGTGTTGAGCAAGGAGTCTGTTTTTGTCTACAAATGTGACGAATTCTATTCACCAGAACATGAACGCGGCATCAATCCACTGGATGCAGAGCTGGGCATAGAATGGCAAATCCCGGCCGGTGATATCATTGTATCACAAAGAGACCTTAATCTGCCTAATCTAAAGCACCTGGATTTGCATGCATAAGGTTTTGGTGACCGGAGGCAACGGCCAGGTAGGCATGGAGCTTAAAGAATTAAGCCGGCAATCGGCACTTCTGGATTATGCTTTCTTCTCCGGTTCGGAATGGGACATAACGAATGATTCTCAGAGCAAAAAGATTATATCCGAAGAATCACCCCGGATCCTGATTAACCTGGCTGCCTATACCAAAGTGGATCAGGCTGAAAAGGAAAAGGATCTCTGCTACTCGGTCAACGCAAAAGCACCCAAAATGCTGGCATCCCTGACCAGGGAAAATGGAGTTATCATGATCCACATATCCAGCGATTATGTTTTTCACTCACAGCATGGTCCTCCTATCAAGCCAAATCAAATTTTGAATCCAGCAGGCGTGTATGCCAATTCAAAAGCCATGGCGGAAAAAGAAATCCTGGAAAAAAATCCCGATTCAATCATCATCAGAAGTTCCTGGATATACTCCACCTATGGTCACAATTTTGTAAAAACAATGATCGGCCTTTCAAAAAAGCACACCGAGATCAAAGTCGTCAATGACCAAATAGGATCTCCTACTTATGCAGCCGACCTGGCAGAATTCATAAACCTACTTTGTAACAGACTGATCTCAGGAAGGCCATTGGCCATTCCCAATTTCCTGCACTACTCCAATAAGGGATCCGTAAGCTGGTTTGATTTTGCCAAGGAAATATTCAAGCTGACCAAAGCTCAAACCCATGTATTACCCATAACAACCGAGGAGTTCAACGCACCAGCCCCGAGGCCCAAATACAGTGTATTGGACTGCACGGAAACGGAAAGCATCTTTGAGATGGAAATTCCAGGCTGGCAAGAAAGCCTCAAGCGATGTATTTCCAAATTGAACATTTGAAACAATGGGAATAAAGTGCAATTATCTTATAACCCTTGTGCTGATCAGTATTCTGGCCTGGTCCTTTCCCTTATATGCGACCCACAACAGGGCCGGAGAAATCACCTATGTTCAAAAATCAGATTTAACCATTACGGCCACCCTGGTGGTTTACACCAAAACTGAAAGTATAGCAGCGGACCGGGACACTATAACAATCTATTGGGGGGATGGCACCTCAACCAATGTAAAAAGGACCAATGGAAGAGGGGAAGAATTGCCAAACAGTGTTAAAAAGAATATATACATATCGGATCACACCTATCCCGGAAGAGGAAGCTATATTATCAGCATGATAGATCCAAACCGAATTGCTGATATTTTAAATGTGGATCCTCCCAACAGCATCAATGTGCCCTTTTATATTCAAAGCACAATCACCCTCTTTAACAGCACCTTCCAGGGAATCAATCGTTCGCCAGTTTTACTTAAGGCACCCATAGACATTGCCTGTCTGGGACAGGTGTTCATTCACAACCCCTCTGCATTTGATGGCGATGGCGACAGCTTGTCATTCAGACTGGTAAGTCCCCTTATGGACTTTGGCACACCCGTTCCGAATTATTTGCTTCCCAGTCAAATCAATCCCGGCATTAACAACGATTTAAGCCTGGACCCACAAACGGGTACCTTAATTTGGAATTCACCACAAAGGCCAGGAGAATACAACATTGCCATTGAAATCTCTGAGTTCAGAAGAGGCATTAAGATAGGATCTGTAATCCGGGACATGCAAATCCTGGTATTGGAATCATGCAGAAACAACTCCCCTCCCATGATCAAAGGGCCAAAAGACACTTGTGTGGAAGCCGGCACTTTATTGGAATTGGAATACCGGGTTGAGGATCTCAATGCCGGAATGCGAGG
>CAYXKO010000166.1:0-5829 GCA_964465435.1 uncultured Saprospiraceae bacterium
CGACCACATTTTCAATGCCGGACTGGTACAGGGACATGACATCCGTATAGCCTTCTACCAGAATGCAGTTGTTTTGTTTTCTGATTTCGTTTTTTGCCAGATGAAGTCCAAAAAGGGTCTTGCTTTTTTTATAAACCGGACTCTCCGGTGAATTGATGTATTTGGCAATTTTAGCTTCGGAGCCCAGGACCCTGCCTGCAAATCCTATCACCTTTCCACTTTGACTGAAAAGCGGAAAAATAATCCTGTTCCTGAAAAAATCATTCTCCGAACTGGTGGTTAGACCCAGTTTTTTTAGAAGTTCAATATTATAACCTTTTTGAAGACTGGATTGCGTAAACAAGGAATAGGCATCCTTGGCAAATCCAATTCCAAATTGCTTGAGTGTATTCTCCAGAAAACCTCTTTCCTTAAAATAGCCCAGTCCTATGTTACGGCCCTCCGGAGTATTCCACAATTGGTCCTGATAATACTCAAAGGCCCAATTGTTGATGATATTGAGACTCTGAATTTCTAGTTCCTCAGCACGGGCTTCCTTGGTTAATTCGGTTTCCTCAATTTCTATTTGATATCTTTTGGCCAGGGCTCTGATGGCCTCAACAAAGCTGAATTGTTCAACCTCCATTAAAAAAGACACAGGGTCGCCCGCTTTTCCGCATCCAAAACATTTGAATATGTTTTTTGAGGGAGATACTGAAAAGGAAGGTGTCTTTTCCTTGTGGAATGGGCAAAGTCCCGTGAGGTTAGAGCCTCTTGGTTTCAGGTCCACATAATCCCGCACCACATCTTCAATTCGTGCGGAATCCAGTACTTTTTGTATGGAATGGTTTAAGATCATTGTATTGTTTGAGGGGTTCCTAATAGGGTATATTAAGAACATCCTTCATGCTGAAAATTCCTTTTTTTCCCGGAAGCCATTCAGCGGCCAGCACGGCCCCTTCAGCAAATCCATTTCGGTTGAATGCTTCATGGATCAATGTGATCTGATCATTGGGCCCGGTATACCGCACCTCGTGATATCCGACCACCCCTGCCTCGCGAAAAGCAAGTACCGGGACAAGCTGTTCACTAGGTTCCTGAGGATTCAAGATCCATGACTTGCGAAACTTTTGCTCTTCCAGAATATCGCTGACCAGACTGACGGCAGTGCCGCTGGGTTGATCCTTTTTTTCGGTATGGTGGGTTTCCCTGATTTCAGGACGATACATTTCAAAGGAAGCAATGGTTTTTGCCAGCATTTTGTTGAGGGCAAACATAATATTGACACCCACGCTGAAGTTGGAGGCCCATAAAAAGGATCCGTTAGTTTGATGGACCATCTCGCTTATTTTGTCCCAACTCGCCAACCATCCTGTAGAACCGGAGACCACGGGTACACCCAACTTCAGACAGGCCAGGATATGATCGGGAGCGTGCTCAGGGGTGGTAAACTCAATGGCTATATCACTGACCTTGAGTATATCACTCAGCTCCGATTTGTTCTGGCTGGTAATTATTCCACTAATCCTGTGCCCCCTGGAAGACAATATGGGTTCGATGGCCTTCCCCATCTTTCCGTAACCGATCAGGCAAATATTCATATGTATTTGAAAATCAATTAAAAATGCTATAAAATCAATAGCCTCACAAAAATAGCTATTGGCGGATGAATAAAAAATCTAATTTTGCCTGAAATCCTAAGGACATAATCATTCAAAATTAAAATGATCGTGATATGGGATGGTTTACCCGCCTGAAAGAAGGGATATCTACAAAAACAAAGCATAAAAAGGAAGCTCCTGATGGACTCTGGTTTAAATGTCCGGAGTGCAATGCTACTTTTACCAATATGAAGCTGAAGGAGAACTTGTATAGTTGTCCATCCTGCAATTATCATACGCGCATCAGCTCCGATCAATATTTCGACATTCTTTTTGAAGGAAAATACGAGACTCTGTTTGACGAGCTCCAGTCCTATGATTTTCTGGAATTCACAGACCTGCAGCCTTATTCCAAAAGGCTGGAGGACGCCAGGAAAAGTTCGGGAAAGTCCGACTCCATCACTGTGGCCATTGGTCGCATCAACAGAAAACCGCTTGTTGTCGCTGCCATGGATTTTAGTTTCATAGGCGGATCAATGGGTAGCGTGATGGGGGAGAAAATCAGTCGTGCGATCGATGTGGCGATTGAAGACCGGGCAGCCCTGATGGTCATTTCCAAGTCAGGAGGCGCCAGGATGATGGAATCTGCCTTTTCGCTGATGCAAATGGCCAAAACCTCAGCAAAGCTTACCCTCCTGGCTAAACACGGCCTTCCTTATTTCTCTTTTTTGACTGATCCCACGACCGGTGGGGTGACAGCCTCCTTCGCCATGCTGGGAGATATTAATTTTTCAGAGCCCAAGGCCTTGATAGGCTTTGCAGGTCCCCGGGTCGTGCGCGAAACGATTAAAAGGGATTTGCCGGAGGGATTCCAACGCAGTGAGTTCTTGTTGGAAAATGGTTTCCTCGATTTTATTGTAGATCGCAAGGATCTCAGAGATACAGTAGGCACACTACTGGAAATGTATGAGCTGGGCGTTGAATAACAGCTGTTTATAAGATTTTTTTTCTCCTGATTTCGTTGGTTTGTTCCTCGCAACGCGGTGCGTCACTGCGTCCAGGTGATTTTTTTAGGTTGGGTTCGCAGCTGGTCATTTCTCAGTTTATATACTTTTTTTTTGTTGATAATTATTAATTATAATATATAATATACAGAAAAATAGCTGTATATAGATTAATTATTGTCGTAATGTTTGTCTTTTTTTCTTTTTTGACATGATTAATAGTTCCCCGCAGATTTTTGGAACACTCCTTGCACCATATGTGGCAGATTTAAAGTGCCGGTTCAGAGGGTTTAATATGAATCTTTTGATTCAGCACCAATAATTGTACCCCCCATCCTGATCATCCCCCCATGATCGCATGTATGCCGGCATGCGCTCATTACGCTATGGCAAAGTTGAACTATTACAAAACGTCATATAATTATGAATAGACCGTTATTTACACGATTCAGAAATTCTTCCATGAAGAATTTGCTACCGCTTTTGCTGTGGCTGGGATCGATGTTCGGGGTAGATCTGTTTTCTCAAACCTGTGCTACTCTGAATTTGGCTCCCAACGCTTACACGTGCCAGAGCAACACTGTCCAGTCTTATACTCTTACAGGGTATGATGCTGGCAATCTTTATTCATTTCAGTTGATCTCAGGGTCCGCATTGATAGATGCGTCAGGCCTTCCTGTGGTTAATATCACCTGGTTTACTCCGGGCGATGTCGTCATCGTTTTGAATGAAACGGACGTTACCGCTCCCATAGGGACCTGCACACCTGATACTTTCAGAGTCAGGGTTGGAGCCTTATTTGCTCCACAGGTTAACTGCAATGATACCGTCAATATATCATTGGATGAAACCTGCAATGGACTTGTGACGCCTGACATGGTCATTGAGGGATCTGGCTTCGACTACCGGGATTACAACGTTGTGATCCGGGATCTGGTGACCAAAGCGGTGATCCCTACCAGCCCTCGCGTGAATTCAACTCATCTTGGAAAATTATATGAGGTTTCCATTGTACACAGGTGTAGTGGTAATTCCTGCTGGGGAATTCTCAGAGTTGAGGACAAATTGCCTCCTCGTATGACCTGCAGGTCGGTGACCGTCAATTGCGGCGCAGGGACTTTGCCCACTGATCCGGGTGTCGGTTTTCCACGCCCTTCAGGTGCACCCAATCCGGTTGCAGTACCGGGTCGTCCCCGCACTTTTACAAGTACAAGTTCATCCTGGGATAATTGCGGATCTACCACGCTGACGTATACAGACCGAACGGTTCAGGTGGATTGCCCGCCGGCAGTTCCCATAATTGATACTATTTTCAGAAGTTGGACTGCGGTGGATGGCTATGGAAATGACACCACCTGTGTCGATACTATTTTGATCCGCGCAGGAAGCATTGCATCCATAACCTGTCCTCCAAGTTATGATGGCTTAAACGGCAACCCTGCGCCATTGGCCTGTGATGGTAATTTTCAAAAAGATGCCAACGGAAATCCCCACCCTGCGGTGACCGGATATCCTACAGGTGTTAATTGCAGAAATATCAACTACACTTATAATGACATCCGCCTGGGTGTGTGCGCAGGTTCTTATAAGATCCTTCGCGAATGGTTTATTGCAGATTGGTGTACCGGTGAGGATACAACCTGTATCCAGTTGATCAAGGTGATTGACGACCGTGGCCCAATAATTGCCTGTCCGGGCCTTGATACTATTTATACTTTGCCTCATTCTTGTTCTGGTAACTATGAACTGGGTCTTCCACGGATATTGATACCTGAGTGCTCTAACCCACTGACCTATGAGCTACTCGTAAAAAGAGGGGTCATGGATCCGAATATTCCGCCCAGCTCACTGGAAGCTACCTCTGAAGGGGTGTACAGGAGAATGAATGGTTCAATTTTGCTTGGCTTCCGTGTGGAAGATCTTCCGGTTGGATTAAACTGGCTAATTTACAAAGTGACAGATGCGTGTGGTAATGTAACCGAATGTGCCACCGAAGTATATGTCAAGGAGACCACCAAGCCGACTCCGGTTTGTCATTTTGAAACCATTGTTACACTTACTGATGAAGGTTGGGCTAAGATTTATGCTCACTCTTTCAATGATGGATCACATGACAACTGTGAACTTGATTCCTTCAAGGTCATGAGAATGGATCCCAGTCCATGCGGAGGAAAAGGGAACAGAACGTTTGATGACTACATTGAGTTCTGCTGCAGCGATGTATCCACTTCAGTGCCTGTAATTGTTAGGCTTTTGGTGACGGACAGGGCTGGCAACAGCAATGAATGTATGGTGCGCGTTTTTGTGCATGACAAGAAACCACCGGTTGTCACCTGTCTGCCCAATATCACGGTGAGCTGTTTGTTCGATTACAGCGATCTGAATAAATTCGGATACTATCGGACAAAAGAAGAAGATAGAAAAAACATAATTATCAACGATCCCGCCAACACATCCGTGGCTCAACCCAGAAACTGGGGCCGGGACGGACTTGTTGTTGAGGATTGCAACCTGAAAGTAGATTCTGCCATCAGCCACTCCATCAATAATTGCGGAGTTGGATTCATACTCAGAAGGTACGACTTCAGAGACGACTTCAATCCGGCTGTGACTTGTTTCCAGACGATTACCATCAGGAATTTCACCTCCTTTGATGGTTCCTCTATCGTTTGGCCCCTGGATACAACCTTGACAGGCTGCCTCGATCAGATTGATACAGCCAGAACAGGTTCCCCTCGTTGGCCGGGTGGCGTAAAGTGCAGCAACATCCTGGCTACCTATGAGGATGAGATTTTCAACCAGGTTGACAATGTTTGCTTTAAAGTTTTAAGAAAATGGACCGTGATCGACTGGTGCAATTATAACTCGCAGACAGGTGTGGGTAAGTATAGTCGTGTCCAGGTGATCAAAGTGATCAACAAGGATAAGCCCAGATTTACATCTTCCTGCAATAATGTAAGTTTTGATGTCCTTTCGCCTGAGTGCAATGGTCAGGTCAGCCTGACTGCTTCCGCACAGGATTATTGTGGCAACACAAGGGACCTTGCCTGGTCATACCGTATTGATTTGGGCAACAACGGGTCAGTGGATATTAACGGAGCTTCCAACGATGCAAGCGGCGTTTATCCGGTGGGAACCCACAAGATTACCTGGATCGTTGAAGACAGGTGCGGAAACAGTGCAACCTGTACCTACCTGTTCACGCTGAATGACAGAAAGCAACCAACCCCTGTTTGTCGCACGGG
>CAYXKO010000167.1:0-5809 GCA_964465435.1 uncultured Saprospiraceae bacterium
GATCAATAAGGACACCTCACGCACAGTGAAACAGCCTGATTGGGGCGTCAAGGATCAGGATGGCTGGGGTCAGAAGGACCAGGACGGCTGGGGAGTGAAGGACCAGGACGGCTGGGGTCAAAAGGACCAGGACGGCTGGGGTCAAAAGGACCAGGACGGCTGGGGACAGAAAGATCAGGATGGCTGGGGCGGAAGAGGCAACAAGATCCATCTGATCATGCCGGTCGGAAAGATCAGTAAGAAATCCATTCGTTTTTCCTGGTCAAAGCCTGCCGGCGTAAGTTCCTATACGCTGCGCATTTTGGATGCCGAGAACACGGTGGTGGATTCCATCGTCACCACGGACACTTTTGCGATCCTGGATCTGTCCAAGAAAAGCCTGGTCATTGGTCAGCGTTATAGCTGGAGTGTCTCCGCCGGAGATGCGTCGGTCGCCTCCAATACCTTGCAGTTTGAGACCATGGCCGGGGATGAGAAAAAGGCCATCCAATCCAAATTCTCCAAATCAAAGATCTACTACAAGCTGGATCCGGTTGCAAAATTATTGATGGAGGCTACTGCTTTGGAGCAGGATCAGATGTTCTACATGGCTTCTGAGACCTATGCCAAAGCGCGCAAGCTGGATGCCAATAACAATCTTTTAAAAATGATGCACGGTGCATTTTGGATCAGGGGCTCCTTGCCGGTCCTCGCCAAGTCTGCAGTGCTTTAGTGAATGCAGCATCAATTAGGATGAGATTTCAGGCCTGGTTAGTATTACAACTCCTGATGGGTTCGCTCTTTGGACAAAACACCAAAGGGGTCGCTCCCTCGTCGGGAGACCTCAGACCAGTGACCTTTGGGAATACCTGGGCGCTCGTGGCAGGAATTTCTGATTACCAGAATCCGGAGATTCCGGACCTGCAGTTTGCTCATGTGGATGCCCAGGCATACATCGACTTTCTGAAAAGCCCGGCAGGCGGCAACGTACCCGAAGCCAACATCCGGGGTCTGATCAATGAAAAGGCCACCGCAGGTCAGTTCGCTTCGGCCCTGGATTGGCTGATTGACAAGGCCAAGGAGGGAGACCAGGTGATCATTTATTTTTCAGGCCATGGCGATGTCGAAAAGAAAACCATCACCAATCCAGGCTTTTTGTTGTGCTGGGATGCCCCTTCCAGGGTCTATATGGGTGGGGGTACTTTCGGGTTGGCTTACCTCCAGGAAGTGGTGGCCACCCTGTCTGCCCAAACCAAAGCCAGGGTGCTCGTGATCACGGACGCCTGCCATTCGGGAAAATTGGCGGGTTCTGAGATTGGCGGAACCCAGGCAACCGCTTCCAACCTGGCCAAGCAATTTGCCAATGAGGTCAAATTGATGTCCTGCCAGGCCAATGAGCTGGCTTTGGAAGGGCCCCAATGGGGAGGTGGAAGGGGAGTGTTCTCCTATCACCTGCTGAAGGGTTTGACCGGATTGGCGGATTT
Organism: uncultured Saprospiraceae bacterium; assembly: GCA_964465435.1. GTDB lineage: Bacteria > Bacteroidota > Bacteroidia > Chitinophagales > Saprospiraceae > Vicinibacter. Next base: position 1,464 of record CAYXKO010000167.1, read on the forward strand.
CAACCAGGATGGAGCTGTCAGTCTTTTTGAAATTGAGCGCTATCTGGCCGACAAAATACCACCGGAGGTGGCTCCCAAATCCCAGATCCCCGCCGTATTCGGAGCCAAAAATACCATCATAGCAAATGTGGACCCGGCCAGTCTGGCCGCTCTCATCCAAAAGGAACAAGGCACTGTTGCCGGCAGCGGCATCGTGGCTGCAAGATCTGATGAGGCTTTACAACCCTCCGGCCCCAGTGTCTTTGAAAAATATTCGCTCTTCAAGCAGGCCATCAAGGAGAAACATCTCCTGTATCCTCAGGAAGGTTCGGCCTGGACCTATTATCAGGAGTTGAAGGACAATCCGATGATGAAGACCGAAATTCAGACCCTCAGGGGCGAATTGGTGGCAGCCTTGCAGGATGAGGCACAGCAGTCGATCAACAATTATCTGAACTCGGATCCCAGGGAGATCAGTGCCAGGGACAAATTTGATTCCGGTTACGAGAAATTCCCGGAATACCTTCAAAAAGCGGCGGAATTATTGGGTACTTCGCATTACTTGTACAAGACGATCAAAGCCCGTGAAACCTATTTTTCCGGTCTCAACCTGAGATTAAAGGGAGAGCAAACCAGGGATTCTTCCCTTTACAGGAAAGCGATTGAGCTTCAAATGAAGGCCCTGGAATGGGAACCCAATGCTCCTTATATATTCAACGAACTGGGATACCTGTACAGAAAGCTGAAGGAATACCAGAAATCTGTTGAGTATTCCAACCTGGCCATACTTCCTTCGCCCAAATGGTTAATGCCCAGGATTAACCTGATGATCGCCTACCGGCAGATGGGAGATCAAATGAAGCGATATGAGGAACTCGCTGAGGAATTGATACAGATAGATCCCAATTCTTACATTGCTCATGTTAACCTGGGTGTTGCCTATTATTATCTTGAAAAATGGTCAATGGCAGAGCAGGAGTATAAGAGGGCATTGGAAATTTCTCCCAACGATCGGGAGGCCTTATTTAGCATCAGTTTTATATTTTATAAACAGGGCAAATGGGAGGAAGCCGAAAACGCCGTTTCCACCTTGATGAAATTATACCCCGATGATCTGGAGCTTTGCATTCCCAGAGCCAGTCTTTATGTTAAAAAAGGTAGGGAGGATGAAGCTTTTTCTGTGATCGAAACAGCCGTACTCAGGGGATATCGGAATTTTGAAAACATTGAAAACGCAACAGATCTCAGGGACTTGATCAGGTCTGAAAGATACCTCTCGCTGAAGAAGAAATATTCGACGAAGTAAGGAATGCAAAAAAGACATCATTTGTCCTTCACGGCCTCATAAACCTTTTCAAACAGGTCTTCCACAAATACTTTCGGGTTGCTTGCATTGCTTTCGTGGGTAATGGATTGGACCTTCTGCTTGTCTCTGAGGATGTGTACGGTGATGTTTATTTTTCCGGCATTCAAAGTGTACATCCCGCTCATCTTAAAGGCATGGGTGTAACTGTCCACATCTGAATAGACGATTGGACTGTCTGAACCTTGCAGGGTCAAAGCAAGCAGGTGTTCTTTCATGGCGCTCGTGAGTTCCAGATCATCCATTCCCGCCATTTGATTCAGAAAGGAGTTTTGTATGAAAATGGGTTTGGGGGCTATGAGTTCAATTTTTACATTTTTGTCCGAAATGCCCAGGTCAAAACTGGAGGCACCGTGGGGAGCCGCAAAAACGGGCTTCTGGATCTTGCTGATGTATTCAGCCAATTCGGGTACCCGGTCCCTGGAAAAATTAAACAGCGTTGCAACATCCACCCTTCGGTCGTCGGTGAGCGCCTCTCCTTTCATGCCCTGCAGCAAGCTGTAGGTCAGCAGACCTTGTCCGAATTGACTGGACTCGTAACTGACCTTGTCGCCTGCGCTGCCCGTCAGGATAAAAATGCCGGTTCTGTCTTTCATCCGTTCGAAGGCCTTGATCTGGGATGGGTTCAAGTCCCGGGCTCCGATGCCCTCCAGGGATTTGACCACGTCTCCGGAATGGCAGGCATCTATGACGACGACCTGTCTTCTGGAATAATTGTTTTTGAGCCATTCCGTCAGATTGTCCGAGGATAGGGTGTATGCATCGCGGATCGCTTTTTGTTCCAGGTTTTCACTTTGGATGTCCTTGGTCAGATAGTAAAATTGACTTTTTTCAGCATCTCCATAGGTGGTGCCATGTCCCGAAAGGTAAACAAGAAACACATCCTCGGATGTCACTTTTTGTGAAATTTCCTTGAAGACTCTTTCTATGTTCTTGCGGCTGGGTATGTTTTTTTCATCTGTTTCCGATGTGGTCAGAACATGAATGTGCACCCTGTCCTCAAACAAGGCGGTGCCGACCTGTTTGATGGCAGAGGCAAAGGCCTTGGCATCCTTGTCGGGATAGATCAGGTCCATTTTTTCGCCCGCGTAGTCGGATGTTCCGACAATGAGCGCGTAAAGGTGGCGCTGTCCCTTAAAGTTGGCATTGCCGGTTCCGGGATTACCCGGGATTTCATCGCCCCTGCTTTTGTCAGGCCGGTAGATCATTTCATAGGGTGTGCTTTTCAGCCAGCCATCCTTGTTGAAGGACCTTAATTTTATGAGGTTGGTGTCACCTGCAAAAAAACTTCTGAAGTTCGTCAGGACGATGGGTTTGAGTTCAGTTTGCCTTTCGGGGTTTGCGTCCTCGATCACTTCCTTGTCATTGATGTACAGACTCAGCTTTCCAAGTTCCCCGCTTCTGGGTGTCAGCTTTACTTTCAGTTCGTCTCCGGTAATTTTCGCATCTATTTCAGGGAATAATTGAACCTGGTCAAGGGTTGAGACATCGCGGATGGATGTTTTCCTGACTTTGAGGATGGCGGGCAATAGGCCCGGCTCGTAATACCGTTCCTTGAGCTGGTCCAGATCGACCATCTCCAGGCCCACCCTGTATTTTAATTTGAGCATGGCTTCGGGCGAGGCATCAAAAAGTCCTTCCGGCGTGGTGACCACCCAGCTTGCGGAATCCAGGGCGATCAGGCTTGCCAACTCTTTTCCACTTGCACAATTCCAGATCTTTATGGTCCCGTCCCCGCTGCCGCTGATAAGGATGTTCTGGTCCGGCGAGAAGTTCAGACTCTGCACTTTAGATTTGTGTCCGGTCAGACTGATGGTCTGGTCCGTTTGAATGTTGTACAGATCAATGGTGCCGGAATACCTGCCCGCAGCTATTATGGTTTGATCGGGGTGGACATCCAGGGAGAGCACTTCATCCCCGGTGGGTCTTCCCAGGGTCATGGTGTTTTCGCCGCTTTGGACATTCCACAATTGTACCATGCCGTTGTAATAGCCTGCTGCCACCGTTTTCTGATCTTTAAATACAGAAATGCAATTGATCTGGGAAGGTGCTTGGATCACTTTGATGGGGGCTCCGCTGAGATCGAAGCGGGTCAGTTTATTGCCATAGCTGGATGTCAGAATGGATTTACCATCCCCCAGAAAGACCGCATCGCTGATCTGATCGCCGGTCTGTTTGAACATGGTTTTCCTGTTTCCGTCAAGGTCCCAGATCGCCGTGCATCCGTCATAACAACCAGTCAGGATGAGCTTTCCGTCTCCCGAAAATTCAACAGATGTGATCTTGGAGTCCATTTTGATCTCCTTCTTTTTCTTTCCATCCAGCGTACTGATCACGGCGGATTTGTACTCGCTCCCCGAAACCATGTGCAGGCTGTCCGGACTCACGGCAAGGGAGCTGACCGCAGATCCATGCACGGGAATGGAGCTGAAGGAATGGGTAAATGCATTCCAGAATTTTACCGATCCGGATACGTCGCCCTGGATGATCGTGTTTCCGGCTTTTGTGAATTGTACGGCCGTGATCGCACGGGCATGTCCTTCGAATTTTCGGATCGGTTTTCCTTCGAAATTCCATTGCACGATCCCGTCGGCGGATGCGGTGATAAAAGACCCTCCGTCGGGTGGGATGCATATGGAACTCAATCCCGGACCCTTTGTGTTGACCGTTAGTATATTATTTTGAGTGGCATTCCATACCTTGACTTCACCGTTGAAACTTCCGGTCACGATGGTCTGGTTGTCGGCCGCAATGGCGCAGGCTGTGACCTTGTCTGAATGTTTGATCCTCCGTATTTCATTTCCGTTCTTGCCCCATAATATGGCAAGCTTGTCGTCGCCGCAGGTGACAATGTATTCTCCGTGAGCGGACATCCTGGCCTTATTGACGCCCGCACTGTGTCCTCCATAGGTCTTCACCCGCGCACCGGTTGGGGTCCAGAGGACGGTCGTTTTATCTGCACTTGCGGTCAGAAACTGTTTTCCCTGGACATCGAAGCTTACAT
>CAYXKO010000168.1:0-5808 GCA_964465435.1 uncultured Saprospiraceae bacterium
CTGATAGACCTGAGGGAATTCAGGGTGCACGGAATGGACGCTTATACCTCACACCACAAGCGGAGGGTGAGAAAAAGTCTGGCCCATGGAGTGGAGGTCGATCCACAGCTGAGCCGGGATGAGTTTCTGCTTTGGGTGGATCAATACCAGAAAACTTACGGCAAGATAACGGGCCTCAACGAAAGAGTGCTTCGGGACCTTACGCTCCAGCTGGAAAACCGAAAGTCTTGTTATTTTGTGGGAGCCCGCAACGAAAAAGCTCAGATCATAGCGGTATGTCTTTACTCAGACGATGGCCGCAGGGTGGTGAATCTGATGTCCCTGAGCAATCAGGAAGGCAAGAAAAAGATCGCGATGTATGGCATTGTCCATACCATGCTGCAAACCATCATGCAGGATCGGGAAATTTTTGATTTCGAAGGTTCCGATCTGGAAGGCGTGCAAAAATTTTATCAGGGATTTGGTCCCTATACCGAACCCTATTTTGAGTTGAGCTGGAATGATCATTTTCTGTGCAAGCTGATTCACCGCATCAGAGGAAAACAGAACTTGCTCTAGCTTTTATTTTTTTAGTTCTGAAAGGCTGCAACCGGGATGCTGCAGCGGATTAAATGCTTTTGGGTTGATGTATTCAAATTTGAGGTTCGTGAAGTCACGCCGTATGACCTGAATGTTCAATCCTTTTTATGGAGCAGATCGTCGAGCGCTGATCGGATGTCCGGATGTTTAAAAACGAATCCTTCCCGGATCAGATTTTCAGGCAACACCAGGCTGTCTGTCGTGGTCAGGTCGGCCATTTCGCCCAGGACTGCGCGGACGGGGAATTCAGGAATGCCAAAAGTCAGTTTGGGGAATTGGGACCTGCGGCCGGCTTGTTCTATCATTTCCTTCATGCTGACAGGCATGGGGGCAGTCAGATTGTACACAGCGGAAAGCCTTTCCAGCGAGGAAAGAAAGCATATGGCCGATACCAGGTCATCCAGGTGGATCCAGGAGTAAATTTGTCTGCCTGATCCGATCCAGTTGAGCACTCCGACTACGGAGCTGGCTGTCATCACAGGCCACATGCCCCCGCGATTGCTGAGGACAAGACCTATGCGCATGATGCCGAACCGGTCTGTCAGGTCTTTCATTTTTTGAGCGGATTCCTCCCAGATCTTCACGCTTTCTGCCAGAAAGCCCTCCCGGCCTGCTGCGCTGGCTTCGTTGAGGGTTTCGCCCGGACGGTGTCCGTAATATCCGATGGCGCTCGCCTGCAGGATGGCGCGCGGTCTGCATCCGGATTCGAGCAATCCGCTGATCAGGGTATTTGAGGCATTGACGCGGGACCGTATGATCTCCTTTTTGGCAGAATCCGTCCATCTGCCTCCGGCGATGGATGAGCCTGCGAGGTTGATGATCACCTGCCCATCGCGCAAAGCACCAGGATCCATGCTTCCATCGGAAGGATTCCACGCAAATACCCGCACTGCTTTGCGCTGATCGGATCTTCTGCTGAGCACTGATACCTGATGTCCAACGCGAATGAGCCTCTCGGACAGAGCGCTGCCGATCATACCGGTGCCTCCTGCTAGGAGGAATTCCTGTTTTAAGCCTTCCATATCCTGGTTTGTTTCTACTTTAGTGTCAACAATTCAAATGCAACAATGATCAAAGGATTCCGCGCTATTCCTCTTTTGCTGATGGCCCTTGTGTTTGCTGCTTCGTGTAAGACAGGCGGTGACGGTACAGGAGATGTTCTTCGCATCCGGGTGACCGAAGAGCCGGATTGTCTGCATCCTGTGGTTTCCCAGTCTTCTCTTGCCACCCAGATCGAGTTGCTGATCATGCCTCCCTTGTTTGAGTATCATCCCGACAAGCTCGAACTCTCTCCCATGCTGGTAAAATCTCTCTCAGACCCTGTCAGTCTGAACGACAGCACGATCGCCTACGATTACGAGCTGATCGAAGGAGTTGCCTGGGAGGACGGTAAGCCCGTCACCGCATCCGATGTCATGTACACCATCAAGGCGGCCCTGAATCCATTGCTGCGCAATGCTACCTGGAGAGGATATTTTAAAAATATCGTGGACGTTTATCCCGATGCCGCCGATCCGGGTAAATTCAGGATCGCCGTGAGGAAAGATTACATGCTCAGCCGCGAGATGAGCGGAAACTATTGCATTTATCCCGAACATATTTACGATCCCGGTCTGCAGATGCGCACATTCTCGATCCCTGACCTGATCGTCCGGGATTCTGCCAGCTGGGGCAGCGGGTCCTGGGATTCCCTGCGCGCCTATGCTGCAAAATTCCAGAACGAAGATTATTGCCGCAAGATGATCACGGGTTGCGGTCCTTACAGGCTGGCTTCCTGGGATGCGGGCAATAAGATCGTACTGCAAAAGAAAAAAGATTGGTGGGGAGATGGTATGGAAAAGGATTATCCGCTCCTGACCGCCCATCCCTCGACCATTGAATACCTGGTCATTCCGGAGGAAGCCTCGGCGGTCCTGGCTTTGAAAAACAAGCAGGTGGATCTGGTCACAGGACTCAGTGCAGGACAGTTTGAAGAACTGAGGTCAAATCCCGGACTGTCCTTTGCCACCCCTGCCGTGATGCAATATTATTACCTGGAGGTCAACCACCGCGATCCGGTCATGAAAAGGAAGGAGGTCCGTCAGGCCATAGCCCGGTTGCTCGACCTGGACAAGTTCATCGCGACCCAGCTGAATGGTCTGGCCAGAAGAATAGTGGGCCCGGTTCCGCCCGGCAAGGCCTATTATCACGAGGGCTTAAAGCCTGTGTCCTTTGACCCCGTCGCTGCGGACAGGCTGCTCAAGGAGGCCGGTTGGACGGACAGCAACTCGGATGGCACGCTGGACAATCAGATCGAAGGCAAACGCACCGAACTGGTGATCAGGCTTTCGGTCAGCGGAAAAGAGACCGGTAAGAACCTGGCTGTTCTGCTTGCGGAAGAGGCAGCGCGCATCGGGGTAAAAATTGAATTGGCCAGCAAGGAGACCGCAGTTTTCATGAAAGACCTCAACGAGTTTAATTTTGAAATGGCCACCATGGCTGCCAGGCAGTCGCCCTCCCTCTGGGATCCCTTCCAGGCCTGGCATTCCTCGCAATCCAGGCCGGGCGGTTTCAATAAATCGGGCTACACAAGTCCCCTGGTGGACAGCCTGATCACAGCCATACGGACAGCGCCCTCGGAGGAACTGAGAAACCAGGCCTACCGGGCTTTTCAGGAACATTTGTACGAAGAGCAGGTCCAGATCTATCTGTTTTCCCCCCTGGAGAAAATCGCATACAATTCAAACCTTGAGCTGACCCCCACGATCAGAAGGCCGGGCTACACAGAAAGCATGATCCGATTTAAGACCCAATGAGCTCCTTTCTGCTTGGCCGAGTGATCCGATATGCTGGCATCTGGCTTTTGCTGGTCCTGACCGGACTCTGGGTCATCAGTGAAATTCCGGGTTCCCACGGAGATTTATCAGAAGAGTCCGGCGAGTCGACGGATGTCAAGCCTTTGGCCGGATTGCCGGTCTTTTATTTTGGATTTCTGCCGGATCCACCTTCGGATGCTGCATCCAAGCCATCATACCATGACCTGTTGCCCCGTTTCAGCTGGCACGGCACGTCCAATTTGTTCCACGGGTTTTTGTTCGGAGAAAACATTTCCCTGACCGATCAGCGTCCTGTGGCAGACAAGATCCGGGAAGCCCTGAGCTGGACGCTGGCGGTGCAGCTCCCTGCGGTGCTGATCATTTTTGCCGCAGCCTGGTACCTGGCCTTGTGGTCTGTCTCGGCAAACAGGCGGATCCTTGGATCCCGGATCAATATGGTCCTGACCGCCCTGCACGCGGTTCCCGTATTCTGGCTGGCCAGTTTGCTGCTGGCCTTTTTTGCCAATCCGGACCGGTGGGCGCTCTTTCCGGGTCTCTACCTGGAGGACAGAAGCCTGGGGAGATTTTCAGTCTGGATCCATCAGCCCGCTTACTTTGTTCTGCCAGTCCTGTCCATGGTCCTGCCCTCGCTTTCCCTGCTCTATCTTTTGAGTTTGAGGGGTTTTGAGGAGGCCATGTCCGGAAGATTCTGGACCCGGGCACTTGCATCGGGCATTTCCCGGTCCGGAGGAATCCGCAGTCAGATCGTGCCCCTGGCCCTGATCCCTACTCTGGGCTGGATCGGCTCGGCCATCCCGTTTTTGATCGGTGGGTCCCTGGTCGTAGAAACGATATTTAGCATCCCGGGCATGGGCCGCCTGATGTACCAATCCGTCCATGCGAGGGACTGGCCTGTGGCCTACAGCATTTTTTTACTTTCCGCGGCCTTCACCCTGGCCGGCATGCTGCTCTCAGATCTGATGCAATGGTTGCTGGATCCCCGTGTAAGGGACCGGTGAAGGCATCTTTTCTGGAATGAAAATAAGCAACCATAGTGTAAAACTGCAAAAGAAAGATTTAACTTTAGGACATGATTAAACAGATTTACAGGTTTTTGAATCCAAAATTTCAGAATTTATTTCTTGAGTATAAAGTGGATTTTAAACCACGATACGGGCATGGAAAACCAGCACATCAGGATTTATATAAGATCATTGATTCAAATCGAAATACCTATAAAGGAATAATTGAGAAAGCCTTGTTATATAAGGATGAGCTATGGTCAATTCAGGATTCTAAGAAAGAGACTGATTCAAAAAAACCATATTGGAATAATGGGTTCTTACCAGGACTTGATATTATTATGATTTATACCATGATTTCAGAGTTTAAACCTAAGAAATACATTGAGATTGGTTCTGGCAACTCAACAAAAGTTGCATTTAAAGCAAAAATTGAGCAAAATTTATCAACTGAAATTATATCAATTGACCCAATGCCTCGCGCAGAGATAGACGATTTAGCTGACAGGGTTATTAGATTACCATTTGAGAATGTAGATTTTAATATACTGAATGAGTTAAATGAAAATGATATTCTTTTCATAGATAATTCTCATAGAATTTTACCAAATTCTGATTCAATGGTTTTTTATTTGGAGATTCTTCCAAAATTGAAAAGGGGTGTGATTGTACAAATTCATGACATTTATTTGCCGTATGACTATCCCCAGTTTATGTGTGATAGATTTTATTCAGAGCAATATGGATTGGCAATTTATTTGTTAGCAAATGCAGAAAAATATAACCCTCTTTTACCCAATTACTTCATATTCGAGGACAAAGAACTCTCAGACTTGATTTCTCCGATATGGAATCATGACAATCTACAAGGAGTTGAGAAGCATGGAGGCTCATTTTGGATTAGAATAAGCGAATGAAATGGAGTACCGACGGATGACATCGTCTTAAAGCATTGACAGGGTTTGTGGTTTATTCAACCTCTCATACCGCAATGAATTCGGCTGTTAGGAAATATACTCAACTCCGGAAATCCCCACCGTATGGTGTCGCGACTAATTAAACACAAACAGGCACTCTGATTTTGATCAGACCTGACTTCAGGGAATTAGCACCAGTTTTCCCGAGTTCATCCGGCCATCCTCTGATTTTAGGGTCCACAAACAGGTTCCTGCAGGCAGCATCCCGATATTCAGACTGGTTCTCCCGGAGAGTCCGGTCGAGTGTAACAAAAGTTTGCCCTGCAGGTCCCTTATTTCCAGGGTATGCCTGCCTTCCGGGAGATCCAGATGGATCTGGTCATAAGCGGGATTGGGCGATAGGTGGAACGGCGCATGCTCCTTTATTTCTTTTTGCACGGAAGTCGTCGAGCAGAGAACCTTGTTTAGCCTTTGCCACAGGGTGTCCACCAGGGT
>CAYXKO010000169.1:0-5804 GCA_964465435.1 uncultured Saprospiraceae bacterium
AACACTCAGACATAGTGGAGTTTACCCCGCGAATCGCGGGGCTACGCACCTGATGGAAGCGGGCATAGACCTGAAGCAGATCCAACAAGACCCGGGGCATCGCTGCCTCAAGACCACCCGGATCTATACACACATCACCGACCTCCATCCGTATAGGTCCTTTAGCCCGATCGATCAAATGGAAATAGAATGATTACCGTATCCACATTTCGTCAATCCAATTCCTTTACGCATTGCGTAAAGCGTACCATAATACGAAAGTATACTGAAAGCTATCTCTACATCTGCTTGATTTCAAAACATTTAAATAATTTAAAAATATCTTCATACATACGCAGCTTAACGCAATAGTTGCGTAAATACAGATGTTATAGGGTATTTTAAAAAGACGACCATGAAACAAATTATTACCATACTGGCACTACTTTTGTGGATCCACACTACGCTAGCATCCGACACATCCATCGTTTTCCGAAAAGTTAACTATGCCGACTTATTTGACTTGGCAAAAAAAGAGAATAAAGGCGTTATGCTATATTTTCACTTTGACGGATGTGGTGCTTGTACTAAAATGGAGAAGACTGCCTTCAAAGATCCAAATGTTTTTGGATTGTTTAATGCCAACTTTATCAATTTTGAGATCAACACACTAAAGGGTGAAGGACTTGAAATAAATAAAATACACCAGGTAAAACTTCATCCCACTTTCCTATTCTTTGACCATTCAGGAAAAGAGATACACAAAATGGTCGGAGTGTTTCATCCGGAGGAATTTTACAAACAGGCCAGCCATGCGATGATCTTAGATAAAAACCTGTCCCATTACAAAAGACTATACGACTCGGGGCACAGGGAACCTGAATTTTTATTTGAATATGCTTATATGCTCCGGGATGCAAACGAACTGGACTCCACGGTTGTCAATGAATATCTGGGCGCCACAAATGAAAAAGACTATATCCTTGAAAAGAATATCCGATTTATCTATGAATTTTGTATCCACCATTTCAAAATATTCCTTCCATACGGAAATCCAAGATTTAATTTTCTCCTAAAACACAAAAATTCCTTTTACCAATATCTAGACAGCAATCAGGTAAAAACAAGAATTGTATGGATCCTAAATAACGCCATTTACAAAGCCATAGAAGAGAAAGATGACAATTCCTTTAGTCAACTGATTGAAATCCTCAAGGAATTTGACCTGGGAGAACCGTATCTGTTCAGGGAAATGGATGGACGGATCACAGGAATGATCTCGAGTAAAAATCTTGTCCTGTCTTCCAAGCTCTACTACTATGAGAAAACAAAGGACAAACCCAATTACTTAAAAACATTGGATACCTACCTTTCAAAAATATGGAAGGATCCGGAAGAACTTAACACATTTGCATGGGGTGTATATGAGCATGCTCAGGAAAATGAGAAAGAAAAAATAAATACTGCCATAAAATGTTCATTCCGCTCAATAGAACTTGATAATAACTATGCCAACAATGATACATATGCCTGGCTTTTATACAAGTCAGGAGAAAAGAAAAAAGCACTTAAACAGGCTAAAAAGACAATTGATATAGCAAAGAAAACAAACCCAAACTATATTGAAACCGAGAAGTTAATTGAGCTAATTGAAGGCAAAAAATAACAAGAAAATGAATCTTTGACAAGGGCCTTGCGTCAGGATGCCGGATAGGAATATTTTAATAAAAAAATATAGTTTAACTTTACAGGCGGGTTGAAACAGATGAGGGATTAAAAACCCTCCGAACGAAAAGCCTGAAAACACTTTTGCGGCAAACCACAAACATTCTTTTGCATGAAACTGTATTTCATTCAATCTTTGAAAATAATCACCATTTCAACGGTTATTGGCTGTAACATCTCAAATACAGGCAAATACACTATCCTTTCCGAATTTGAAGAACAGGAATACATATGGATAAGCTGGGTGGAATCCGGATTTTTAGGAGGTGAACCATTTTATTACACAGCCATCAATGCCATAAAGGAAATATCACCCTATTGCAAAGTTAGATTATTCTATGGCCCGCAATCAGGCTATGATAAGGTGCAAATTAAAAAAAGGATTTATGATAAACTAATCGAAAATAAAATTGACACCTCGAGAGTTTCACTTTTCGAAAATGAAATCAGATATGGAGCCATTCAAGACCCTGGTCCAGTTTTTTTAAGAGATTCAAAAGGTCAATTTGCCATAGCCGATTTTAAATTTATACACCCCGACAAGAGAACGGAGGAAATTGATAGAAATGTCGCCATCAAGCTTAATCTTCCTACAATTTCTTCAGATATGATTTCAGAAGGAGGTGCATGGCAAACCAATGGCAAGGGAACGATGCTTTTGGTTGAATCTGTTGAATTGGATAGGAATCCCTCAATGACAAAACTACAGATTGAAACCGAATACAAAAGGGTTTTAGGAGTTTCAAAAATCATCTGGCTTAAAAGTGGAATGAAAGAGGAAGAATGGGGAAAAATGGAAAATGGGAAGTATGGCATTGGCACTGGCGGACATATTGATGAATTTTGCAGGTTCGTTAACCCGAATACAGTCTTATTAGCATTTGTAGATCCAAAAGATACCATTGGTGATGAAATTGCAAAAGAATCATTCCACCGAATGGAAGAAAACTATAAAGTTCTTTCACAAAGTACAAATCAGGACGGGATACCTTTGGAAATTATCCGATTGCCTTCAGGACCCATTATGACGAAAATTGTCAGTTATAATAATTTAAATCAAGAAGAGAAATCTTGGTTTGACAATGTGGAAACAGACTCGATAGAGTTTTATTTGGCAACCGGGTATATGAACTTCATTTTAGCAAATAAAGTTGTTGTCACAGCTAAATTTTGGAAGGAAGGACTTTCTAACAATTTAAAAGAATTGGATGAAAAAGCCAAAAAGATATTGGAATCAGCTTTTCCAGATAGAAAGGTTGTTCAAATCGACTGCATGCCACTTCATCATGATGGAGCGGGATTGCATTGTCATTCGAGAAATCAACCAAAACACCAATAAATTACAAACCACAAAATTGTATAAGGGAAAATAAGAGTTTAACGATGTATATAAGTATTTTTGTTCCTAATAGACTCTATAGAAGTCCAACAGTTAATTGCTCCAAATAATTTACTAGGCTTATACCAGATCGCTATAGCTCTATAAAAAAATATAATACCAACACAAAAATGAGATTAAAAGATAAAATAGCCCTGATAACAGGATCGGCGCGTGGCATTGGACAGGCCATTGCCGAACTCTTTCACAAGGAAGGAGCCCTTGTCATAGTATCCGACATTCGGGACGAGGAAGGAAATACTGTTGCAAAGAATTTAAACTCCCATGCTGAATACCTTCATCTGGACGTTGGAAACGAAGAAAATTGGTTGACAGCTACAGAGTATATCAGCCAAAAGTTCGGACGCCTGGACATTTTGGTCAACAATGCGGGAATAACCGGGTTTTTGGAATCATCGGGACCCTGGGACGCCGAACATTCCGACCTAAAGTCCTGGGAAGAAGTCCATAGGGTGAACTCCACAGGTGTGATGCTTGGTTGCAAATACGCCATCAGACTGATGAAGGATAAGGGTGGGAGCATTGTAAACATCTCTTCAAGAAGTGGAGTCGTTGGAATTCCCGGAGCTGTCGCCTATGCATCCAGCAAGGCAGCAGTCAGAAATCATACCAAAAGTGTGGCTTTATACTGTGCAGAAAAAGGATACGGGATCAGATGCAACAGCGTGCACCCGGCAGCCATCATGACTCCCATGTGGGACGCCATGCTTGGAGAAGGGGCACAAAGACAGCAAATAATTGATGAAATAGAATCCGGAATTCCTTTGGGACACTTTGGTAAACCAAATGATGTGGCCTACGGGGTCTTATATTTGGCCAGCGAAGAAAGCAGGTATGTGACAGGCATTGAACTGACCATTGATGGCGGGATATTAGCAGGAAGTGAAGCCAAACCAAAAAAATAAAAGAAAAAAGCAATGCCACCGGTATTTCAGTCCATGTCGGGAGAGGTGGCTCAATAAACCTATTGTCATGCTACTCCTATTCTTTCCCATGGATAGATCAGTACTCTAAAACCAGTCCTAGTACTTACTACGAATACCTAAGGCATAACCTTTTTAATACAAAGAAAATAATTGTCAGTAAATCCGAAATCTTTGCGGTAAAATGAATTTAAATATCAAAGAAACGATCTTTTATAGTTAATTTTGAAAATTGAAAAAATATTCACTTCTCATCAGACAATACATTTAAAGTAATAAATGACTTAAAATGCAGATATTGAACCATGAATGACAAAACCATATATATTCTGATTGGGAAAAAAGGAAGTGGCAAATCCTTTATTGGAATGTTGATGGAGAAGGAATTTCACGTAAAGTTCATAAGCGTTGAAAATCTGGCCCTGCAAATTATAAGAAAAAGGGAAATAGATGATCCGTCCTATATAAATGAATACTTTCAGGCATTGGAATGTGAATTAAGAACAATATTGGAGACAAATGATAAAATAGTTTTTGAATCAACAGGTTTGACTGACAATTTTGACCAAATGCTTGAAAATCTTCGCAAGGAATTTTCAGTCATAACCATTGGTATAAAGGCAAGTGATGAATTATGTATCACAAGGGTTAAAAACCGCGATCAAACCATCCATATTGATGTTTCCGATGATCAGGTGAAACACATTAATGAACGGGTAAATAATAAGAATTTCGCCGCCGACTATTTCCTGGCCAATGAAAATAAAACGATCGAGCATCTGGTACATCAAATGAGTCAAATTATAAAATAACCATAAATTTTAATAAAATGGATAATAATGCTAAAAGCCATAGGATCGCCGAGGTCTCAATACTCCGGATCTACCTTTTGAGACTGGCATACCTGATCCTAAGCGTAGGTTTGGGAATCATGATGTGGCCGGGAATACTGAATCCGCCCATGGACCTTCCACACATAAACACAGCGGCGAGAAGTCTGTTAGGTGCGATAACACTGCTTTCCTTGCTGGGTATCAGATACCCGCTTAAGATGATCCCCTTACTCCTTTTTGAAATGCTCTGGAAATTCATTTGGCTCCTGGCTTTTGCTCTGCCCAGATGGTCTGCCGGAACGATGGATCCAATCATGACAGATGAACTTTACAGCTATATTTTAACTGTGATCATCCTTGGCCTTATATTGCCCTGGACCTATATATTTAAGGAATACCTAAGGGTGCCTGGAGATGGTTGGAGGTGGAATAAACGCCATGATGAAATACACTCTTAGAATCTATTCATTACATTAAAAAAAAAACATGACAGCAGTAACTATTGGAGCGATTGCCTCCATTTTGATCGGTATTATAGCCTGGGCTTTTATCAGTCGCAAGAAAAAATAGGTTATATGGTATTTTGAAAACAGGGTTTTGATAAACATTCAGGAAAAGGTCTTTAAGCTCCAAATAAGAGTGTGCTGTCACCATGGGTGGTGATTTTCCAAAGAAAAATGTCCAGGTTTATTACCAATCTCAACTGGGCCAAATCATCCATCTGGTGCCGCAACCACCCCCCAGATAAATGAAAAAAAATCGGTCCATAGGATCATTTTAGACCCTACCCCTGATTCTGATCAACCCCTGATCTGGATCCGGACCCTGGCAGGGACTTCCAGGCGCTGTGTCAGAAACGGCCAGGATCGTAGTCTGCCTTGGCAGGGTATAGGTGTAATCAGGAAACCACCCTGTGGTCCGCTCCTGCCGGGTTGAGCCGGGTGG
>CAYXKO010000170.1:0-5768 GCA_964465435.1 uncultured Saprospiraceae bacterium
CTTGATCCCGGAGTTTTTGATGCGTTCGTCTGCCATGGCTTCCAGCAGCAGGTCGAGTCCCTTGTATTTGCGGATGAAACCGAAAAACAGGGCGATTTTTTCTCCCTGAGGCAGTCCTATTTTTTCTCTGGCCTCCCCGGAGTCCTGGATCGCACCGAAGTTATCGTAGAGAGGATGATCCACTATTTGGGAAGGTTTTTCGGGTTCAAAGCGGCGCAGGTCTTCGTTGACCTTTTCACTCATGTTGATGAATGCCTGCGGAGCCTTGAGGAAGTACTTCGTAAACCAGACGTCACCGGGTCTTTTTTCGTGGGGTATGACGTTGTCGGCGATGCAAACCACTCGGGTATGGTGGTTTGACCTGGCAATGCGCAATATTGTTCCGAGACAGGGGCCCATAAAGGGCAACCAGTAGCGCACGAGGATGAGGTCGGGCCTCATTTTTTTGAGCCTTAGTCCCACGGTGACCCAATTGACCGGATTGACCGAATTGATGCAGACCTCAATGGTAAGGTCCAGCGGTGCAGGCTCCTCGGAATACTGGGTCGTGCCCGGGAATAGAAAGCCGGGATATTGCAGGGAAAAGGTGAATATGGAAGTTTTCCAACCCTGAACCATCCATTCGCTGGCAAGACGCTCGTCAAATGATGCGAGTCCACCCCTGAGCGGATGTGCGGGTCTTATGATGACAACGGAGGGCATCCCGCGTATTATTTGATTTGTTCTGAAATTAGATAGTTGTTTCGGTCTGAGGCAGAGCGGGAGATCAGTTCGGCAAGAAATCCCGTCAGAAACATCTGAGAACCGATGATCATCATGACCAGGCTGATGTAGAATGCTGGCCGGTCCGTCATGCCATAAACCTTGAAGGCGTATTTGGTAAAGATCAGGTAACTCACAAAACAAAAGCCTGCAAAGAAAAACAAGAGTCCCAGCGAACCGAAAAAGTGCATGGGCCGTTTACCGAACTTGCTGATGAACAGGATGGTGGCCAGGTCCAGAAATCCATTCAGAAAACGGCTCATCCCAAACTTGGAATATCCATATTTGCGGGCCTGGTGGACCACGGGCTTTTCAGCTATTTTGTGAAAGCCCGCCCATTTCGCGATCACGGGAATGTAGCGGTGCATTTCGCCATACACCTCGATACTTTTGATCACGTCGGAACGGTAGGCCTTAAGTCCACAGTTCATGTCGTGCAGCTTCACCCCGCTCATCCAGCCTGTCACGGCATTGTATAATTTGGAAGGCAGGTTTTTGGTAAAGGCATTGTCGAATCTCTTTTTCTTCCATCCGGACACGAGGTCATGTCCTTCCTCCCGTATCATTCTGACCAGTTCGGGAATCTCTTCGGGCGAGTCCTGGAGATCGGCATCCATGGTGATGACGATGTGGCCCGAGGTGTTGCGGAAAGCCGTATTGAGTGCGGCGGATTTGCCATAATTGCGCCGGAAGCGGATGCCCTGGATCATGGGGCCATGCTCAGCCCGCAATTTGCGGATGACCTCCCAGCTGCGATCCGTGCTGCCGTCGTCTACCAGCAGGATTTCATAGCTCCAGCCCAGGGGATCCAGGACCCGGCGGATCCAGGCTACCAGTTCCGGCAGCGATTCCTCTTCGTTGAATGCGGGTACTACGATGGAAAGGTCCATGTGTTGGGCTTTGTACGGGTGCGAAGATAGGTAATTTGCGCAATTTGGCTCGTATTCATAAGGGAGGCAGTGAATATTTATTATTGTTTGACAAGGATTTACACATTATGAATTAGCACTCTTTAACTACCCGTGCCCTTTGACCCGAGACAGGCCCCAGCCAGGTTGCAACAAGCTTGCTTGCTTACCTGCATCCCGGGGAGCAGAAAGCTTTCACACAGTTTTAACGCAGTCCCTTGTAACTTTCCCTTTACATTTGGCGTCTAAATCAAAAATGAAAGAAATGAGAAATTTCGTATTGCTGTTTGTGGCCGTAGCGTTTACCTTTTCCAATTGCGATGCCCAATTGGGCAAATTGCTGAAGCAGGCCGGCTTGGGCGAGGTATCCACGGATGATGTGGTTTCGGGCCTCAAGGAGGCGTTGGTCAATGGCACTTCCAAGGGAAGCGATCTGTTGTCCGCCCGGGATGGTTTCTACAAGAGCATTTACAAAATAGCCCTGCCCTCAGATGCTCAGGCTGTTGTGAGCAAGGTGAAGATGGTACCCGGATTTGAAAATGTGGAAAATGACATGGTTGAAAAAATCAACCGTGCCGCAGAGGATGCCGCGGTCAAGGCAAAACCCATATTTATTTCTGCCATCAGGCAAATGACGGTGGCCGATGCATGGTCTATACTGAAGGGAGAAAAGGATGCGGCTACCCAATATCTGACCCGGACCACGAGAACAGCCCTGTATTCGGAGTTCAAACCTGTGGTGGTGGAATCCCTCAATAAATTTGGAGCCTTGGACTACTGGTCTACTGCAGTGAAATCATACAATGCTATTCCGCTGGTAAAAAAGGCCAACCCGGACGTAGCCGATCACGTGGTGAATAAGGCCCTGGATGCCTTGTTCAAAACCATTGCTATTGAAGAAGCCAACATCAGGACGAATGTTGCTTTTCGCACCTCGGACCTGCTGAAGCGCGTCTTTGCCAAGCAGGACAAGTAGTCTAAAATCTTATTTTACGTATTCGGCAAATATCCTGTTGAGCCACCGGAGCATCAGAAGCATCAGGAGCACGGCTCCCATGAGCAGGGCAAAGTTGACCCAGAAAAAATTGGCCTTATCCTCGTAGGTATCCCAAAGACTGGCCAGCACGCCGCTTAAGCGGTTGCCAATGGAGGTGGAGAGAAACCATCCGCCCATCATCAGGGCGGTGATTCGGGGAGGGCTCAGTTTTGAGACGATGGACAAGCCCATCGGACTCAGGAACAGCTCTCCGAGGGTGATAACGCCGTAACTGCCCACCAGCCACCAGGCTGAGACTTTTTCGGAACCATTGCCACCGGCTTTCACCGCCGCGACCATCACCAACACTGAAAGAGCGGAGATCAGCAAGCCCAGTGCGATCTTGGTCGGAGTGCTGGGTTCTTTTTTTCTCCTTTTCAAAAAGTTGAAGCCCGCCACCACCAGCGGAGTCAGCAGAATAACCCAACCCGGATTGATGGACTGGCTCAGATTGGTGGACCACACGCTGATCTTCTGTCCCTCTGCCGGCAAATTCTCAGGGCTAACATTGCGGAAGTAAACAGGATAGTTGTACTCCTTGATCACCATTCCATTTTCCTTTTGCAGGCGAAAGGCCTGGTCATACAATGCCACGCTGTCCCTGGCGTAGCTGATCTCCTTGGCCTGTCTCAGGTTGTTGCATACGTCCTGGACCACACCGGTGACCTGGCGGTCTGTGTAGCGGTCTGCCCATGTGTTTAATGCCGAACCGTTTTGCTTGAATACCGCCCAGAAAAGGACCACCACCGCAAAAATGGCAAGCAGGGCCAGAATGGGTCTTTTCTCGTGAGCTTCCGCCTTTCGGTACAGGTCTGCATAAAAATAAATCACGGGTATGCAGGCGCAAATAAATGCGTCGGTAGAGTCACTCCCAAAAACATTGGAGGGCAGCAACCAGCCGATGATGCCAAACAGGAATGCCGGGAGGATGATGAGGTAGACAATTTTCATGATCGGCATATCATTGGGGCCGGCGGGTTTGAGCGTATCAAAGCCTTCGTAGTTCTTTTTGCCTGCCAGAAATATGACCACGCCCAGAAACATTCCGATCCCGGCAGCCATAAAGGCATAGGCCCAACCCAGCATGATCTGCAGGGCCGCACCGAAGAAATTGCAAATGAAGGCGCCCACGTTAATGCCCATGTAAAAAATATTGTAACCCTCGTCCTTGAGGTGTTTGTGCGAATCGGTGTTGTATACATTGCCGAGCAGTGTGGAAATGTTGGGTTTGAAAAACCCATTTCCCACGATCACCAGGGTCATGGCCAGATAAAGCATCGGCTTGCTGTGCACGCCCATGAGGAAGTAACCCAGACCCATCATAATACCGCCCAGTACGATGGATTTGCTGAGGCCCAGGTAACGGTCTGCCAGGAGACCTCCCAGAAAGGGAGTCAGGAATACCAGTCCGATGAAAGTGCCATACAGATCAGCGCTTTCCGCCTCGGTCATGGCGAATCCATCCGCCACATCCTTGAGGTACAGCGTAAAGATCCCGATCATCAGGTAATAGCCAAAGCGCTCCCACATTTCAGAGAAAAAAAGATAGGGCAAGGCGGCAGGATGGGTGGATTTTTGATTTAGCATGGAATGGTGATTGGCAGGTTAGTAAAATTGTGCGGTGCTAGCCGGGATCAGGATGGGAGAAGACGATT
The DNA here is from genome assembly GCA_964465435.1 of uncultured Saprospiraceae bacterium. Taxonomy (GTDB): domain Bacteria; phylum Bacteroidota; class Bacteroidia; order Chitinophagales; family Saprospiraceae; genus Vicinibacter. Next base: position 4,362 of record CAYXKO010000170.1, read on the forward strand.
TTCCACCTCTGCAATGATTTCCCGGACCGCTGCAGTGGTCTTTTGGATCAAGTCTTCGGCTTCCCTGAAATATTTCAGTTTAGCATCTTCGTCATCCAGTGATGCGGCATTGATTTTTACATTCATTCCGGCACCTTTGACGGCAGCTTCGATGCAAAGGGCGCCGACCCCTGCATCCGTGATGGAGTTGGGATTTCCTTCGCGCACCATGGCCAAGGTCACGGGCAGGATCGCAGCTGCGATCTTCATGGTCTGGAGGGGAACCTCGATCGCTGCGATGGTAGCCTTTCTGATCGCTTTCTTTCTGATCTTTTTTTCTTCCGGACTGGTCTTGGGAAGCCGGAAAGCATCTATGATTGAATTGAACGCCCTGGTATCCTCATCGACGAGGTTGAGCAACTGATCATAGCAGGCAGTTGCTTTTTCGGCCATCTCCGAAAAGTAGGAAATCCTGTCCTCATATCCTTTTTTATGGGCGGTCAGGTTTCCGACCATCGCAGAGAGGGCAGCGCCCAAAGCACCTACGTAAGCGCTTACGGAACCACCGCCCGGGGCCGGATTTTCCGAAGCAGTTTCCTGGGCAAAGCGCCGCAGATTCATTTCGACCAGCGGATTTTTTTGATCTGTCAACATGTATTCTATGATTCTTTTTTCAGGTTCAAATTTCTGAATGGAATTGAGGCCCAGGGACAGGATGGCCGTATGGATGAGTTCTTCTTCCGGTACGCCCAGGGAACGTCCCTGTTTCTGAAGATAAAACCGGCCTGCATCGGTCAGGGCGGATTTTGGCACCAGGCCGACCAATTCGGAACCCGTCACGATCAGGCCGTATTTTTCAGCAGCCTTGCGGCATTCCTCAAAGGCGATGTGCAAGGGTGTCTGAGAGAGCCTGGTCAGGTTCATGGAGATCTGTGCCATGCCGTATTCGTCGATATACCAACCGATGGCTTTCACTCCGGGGCAGGTGCCCGGGATCCTGAGCTGCTCTCCGTTTTCGTCCTTCAGAATTTTCTGGGTTTCCGGATCTCGTTTCGGTCTGCCGTTTTCGCGTATGTCGAAGGCAATTTCGTTGGCCAGCCTGACGGATTTTGTGTTGAGGTTGACATTGTAGGCCACCAGGAAGTCGCGGGCTCCGATCACCGTTGCTCCGCTACGGGGCTGAAAGCTGCGTGGACCAAAATCCGGGATCCATTCCTCCTGCTGCATTTTTTGTTCGAGTCCCTCGTATTCTCCCGAGCGGATGTCTGCCAGGTTTTTCCTGTGCGGGGCCGAAGCAGAGGCTTCGTACAGATAGACCGGGATTTGGAGTTCACTGCCCACCCTTTCAGCCAGTTTCAGGGCATAGGCATTGGTTTCTTCAAGACTTATTCCGGATACGGGCACCAGGGGACAAACATCGGTGGCACC
>CAYXKO010000171.1:0-5765 GCA_964465435.1 uncultured Saprospiraceae bacterium
ACAACGCATGCGCATCGTCATCAACGACGAGGAACTGGAGCGCCATGTATTGTCCATTTTCAAACACATGTCCGACAACAAGGTCCTGATAGACCAGTTTCTCGAGCGCGCAAAAGAAGCGGAAATAGACGCGATCTGCGACGGAGAGGACATCCACATCATGGGCGTAATGGAGCACATAGAGCCGGCGGGCATACATTCGGGCGACAGCTCCGCCGTGCTGCCCACCTACAGCCTGACAGAGGCCTCTGTGCAGACCATGAGCGAATACGCAAAACGCATTGCAACCCGCCTGAATATAAGGGGGTTGATCAACATACAATTCGCCATCAAAGGCGAACAGGTATACGTGATCGAAGCCAATCCGCGCGCCTCCCGCACCACTCCCTTCATCGCGAAGGCCTATCAGGTGCCCTATCTGAACATCGCCACCAAAGTAATGCTCGGTGAGAAAAAACTGAAGGATTTTGAATTCCACAAAAAACTCGAGGGCTATGCCATCAAGGTGCCGGTATTTTCATTCAATAAGTTTCCGGGCGTGGACATCAGCCTTGGACCTGAGATGAAATCCACAGGGGAGGCCATCTACTACATCAAGGACCTATACGATCCCTACTTCCGGGACCTGGATGCAAAACGGTATATGTACTTAACTCGTTGATCCGATCTTCAACTGAGGTATGCTGGAGACAAGGGGTTTGGCGGTCAAATACAAAGGGGGACGGGAAATCCGTTTTCCGGACCTGAACGTCCAAAACTCCGACCGCCTGCTCATCCATGGCCCGTCCGGCTGCGGCAAAACGAGTCTCATCAACCTCATCTGCGGACTTTTGACCCCTTCATCCGGCTCACTGCGCATGCTGGATCGCGATTACGCATCGATGAGTTTTGCAGAGATGGATCATTTCCGGGGCAGAAACATCGGTATCTGCCTTCAGCGGCCTGTATTCATCAGGTCCCTGAATTCCCTGGAAAACCTCATGCTGGTGCAAAAACTGGCCGGGCAAAACCCGGATCCGGCGCATTGCATGTCCCGTTTGAAAGCTCTTGCCCTGGACCATACGGCTCACCGCAAACCCCATACGCTTTCTCCCGGAGAACAGCAAAGGCTGATGTTCCTGAGAGCCCTGATCCACCGTCCCAAGCTCGTGGTGGCGGATGAACCCAGCTCCTCCCTGGATGATGCCAATGCGGAAGCGGTCATGGACCTGCTCATCTCCCAATGCGGGGAATACGATCTTACCCTATTGGTCGTGAGCCACGACTCGCGCATCAAATCCCGATTCAGTCATCAGATCTTACTCTCATGAATCTGTTGCTCCTTGCCTGGAAAAATCTGACCGACAGACCCACGCGGTTCCTTTTTGTGGTGCTGATGGTGGCGATCGCATTCAGCCTGATGGAACTGATTGTTTTGGTAAACAAACAGTTTGGCGACCACTTCGGCAGGTCCAGCGAAAAAGTGGACCTCGTGCTGGGAGCCAAAGGCAGTCCGCTTCAGTCGGTACTCTGCAATGTCATGCACATTGATGCTCCCACGGGCAACATACCCGTAGTCGACATCAGGCCCTTTCTCAATCCGAAGCACCCGATCATTGCCTCAGCCATACCCATGTCCCTGGGCGATTCCTACAAGTCGTTCAGGATCGTAGGCACCGTCCTGGAATATTTCGACCACCATGGATTGGCACTCTCTGAGGGAACCCTGTTTCAGAATAATTTTCAGGCCATCGCAGGCGCTGAAGCCGCCCGGGAGGCGGGCCTGCAAATCGGATCAGAATTCAGTTCGGACCACGGGCTGGTCAGCGAATCCGACGGACATACACACGACCACCGGCTCGTCCTGAAAGGCATATTAAAACCTACCGGCACGGTGCAGGACCGGCTAATCTTCACCAACCTGTCCACCTATTGGATGATGCACGAGGATCATGCGGCAACCGGGCCTGCCAGCTCCGGGGATGAGGCACACGATCACGATCATGCAGATGATCCGCATCACGACCACGGCAATGGACCGGAAAACGCCGGTGAAATGACGGTCAACAGCCGCGCAGAATTGACCGACCCGGACCGGGAGATCACTTCCGTACTCCTTACTTTCAAGGGAAAAAACATCCAGGCTTTGAATTTTGGCCGTCAGATCAACGAGAACACCAACCTGATGGCCGTGAATCCCGCCATAGAGATCAACAGGCTCTACGAATTGGCAGGCTCCGCCTCCGAAATATTATACATCATCGGGATCATCCTGGCCGTCCTGACGATCCTGGCGCTCTTTATCAATCTGCTGCAGGTGCTCGAGGACCGGCAAAAAGAAATCGCCTTGCTGCGGCTCAGCGGAGCGGACCGAACATTTACCGTGCTCTTGCTGATTGCCGAGGTGTTTTACATATTGCTGGTCGGCCTAAGTCTTGGATTTTTGATTTCCCACGGATTTCTGCACTGGGCCTCCACTCAACTTGGACTGGGAGAGAAGTACAACATTCAGGGCCTTTACTTTTGCCTGGAAGAGCTTCAGATCGCAGGCATGGCAATCCTGGGTGGGCTGCTTGCATCCCTTTACCCCGCCTGGCTTGCCTATCGTCAGGACATCTCCAGGGTATTGATGGGATAATCATCCGTCTTTTTGGACCTGTAATTACATCGCCCGGGAAACTCCGGAAGCTGTGAACCTTATCCGTGGAAAAGCCGGTTTTACCTCCTGCTGTAGTTCGGAGATTCTTTGGTGATGGTGATGTTATGCGGATGGGATTCGGTGATGCCGCTGTTGGTGATACGCACCATTTTCGCCTTTTGCATATCGGCAATCGTAGCTGCGCCGACGTAGCCCATGCTGGCCTTTAAACCTCCCACGTACTGGACCATGACCTCGGATACCTTACCCTTGAAGGGCAAGCGTCCCTCGATACCCTCGGGCACCAGTTTTTTAATGTCGTCTTCCACGTCCTGGAAATAGCGGTCCTTGGATCCAAGCTGCATGGACCCCAGGGATCCCATGCCCCGGTATACTTTGAATTTTCTGCCTTCGTAGATGATGGTTTCGCCGGGAGCCTCCTCCGTACCTGCAAAAAGCGAACCGGCCATGATGGACGAGGCTCCTGCTGCCAGTGCTTTGGGAATGTCACCCGTATAACGGATTCCTCCGTCTCCGATGACTGGAATTCCTTTCTTTTTGAGGGCTTGTGAAGCCAGCGCAATGGCCGTGAGCTGTGGCACACCCACTCCGGCCACCACCCGCGTGGTACAAATACTTCCGGGTCCCACCCCGACCTTCACCCCGTTGACACCGGCCTGAGCCAGGGCCAGGGCTCCTTCTCCGGTAGCCACATTGCCTCCGATGATCTGAAGGTTCTTAAATTTCTTGCGAATGGTCTTGATCATATCCAATACGCCTTTTGAATGCCCATGGGCGGTATCCACGCAGATCACATCCACATCGACCCCTACCAATGCCTCCACACGTTCAATGGTATCAGCTGCTATGCCTACTGCCGCACCGACCACCAGTCTTCCCAGTTTGTCCTTGCAGGAGTTTGGATAATTCTCGAGCTTCATGATATCCTTGTACGTGATCAGTCCGGCCAGTGTGCCGTCCTTCTTGACCACCGGCAATTTCTCTATTTTATATTGCTGGAGTATGGCTTTGGCCTTGGTGAGGTTGGTTCCCACCGGAGCGGTGATCAGGTTTTCTGTGGTCATGATCTCCGATACCAGTTTGTTGGGATGGGCCTCAAACCTGAGGTCGCGGTTGGTCAGGATGCCCACCAGCTTGTTGGATTCGTCCACGATCGGGATTCCTCCGATGCGGTGCTGGGACATGAGTTGCAATGCCTCTTTCACCTTTGCCCTGGCTGGCAGGGTCACAGGATCGATGATCATGCCGCTTTCAGAACGCTTGACGCTCCGGACCTCCGCTGCCTGGCGTTCGATGCTCATGTTCTTGTGAATGACGCCCATGCCGCCTTCCCGGGCCATGGCGATGGCAAGGTCTTTTTCAGTGACCGTATCCATAGCGGCGGATACAATGGGCACATGGATGCGGATATCCGTGGTCAGACGGGTGCTGATGTCAGCTTCCCGCGGTAAAACCTCCGAATAAGAGGGTACCAACAATACATCGTCAAAGGTGAGGGCTTCCCTTAAGGGAAATTGGGATTCGAAGAAGTTTGTTTCCATGTGCAAAGATATATCTTTACGCCTCAATTCTTCAAATTTTCCTGATAGCATGCTTTCGGTTTACAATGACGAATACTTCATGAAACTGGCCTTGGCCGAGGCCAGAAAAGCCGAACTAGCAGGTGAAATACCGATCGGTGCGGTTTTGGTGCACAACCACAAGATCCTGGCGAAAACCCATAACCAAACCGAATTGCTCCACGACGTGACCGCCCACGCGGAGATACTGGCCATCACCTCGGGATCAGAATTTTTGGGAAGCAAATACCTGAAAAACTGTAGCCTCTACATAACGCTGGAACCCTGTGTGATGTGTGCCGGAGCCTTGCGGTGGGCCCAGGTTTCCAGGTTGGTTTATGCCGCGGAGGACGACAAAATGGGCTTTATGCGATATGGCAAAACCCTGCTCCACCCAAAGACCCAGGTGGAGTATGGACTGTGTTCGGATGAGGCCTCAGATCTGCTGACCCGTTTCTTCAGAAATAAAAGAAATCATAAAAACCAGAATTACTGAACCAATTTCGGGTTTTAGCTATTATACTAATTATTGGGAATAGCCTTTTGCACTCAGAGATTCAAACACAGAGGCTTCTAAGCAATATTTAATTCAAAATGCCGTTGCAGAATTCAGTCTGGCCGGCGGTCATCAAAATATAGTTTTCAGTTGGTTTTTTGGGGTTATGCAGGGTGCCACCTTCTCAAGGGGGTGCCCTGCCATTTATACGGCCTTGGGATTCGCAGAGTCCCCTGGTATCACTTGGCCGGGGTTTTTTAACTTTGCAGCATGGAAAACAAAAGCAACATACCTGCCATCGAGAGCCTCATTTTTGCGGCACCGCAGGCCATACAAAAGGAGGAGATCAAATACTGCCTGGAAAACAGCCAGGGACTCAGCATCAGTATGGAGGAAATCATGGCCGATCTGGAGGCCATCCAGGCCCGGTATCAATCTCCTGAATTTGGCATTGAGCTGAAGGAGGTGGGTGGCGGATACCAGTTTTTGTCCAAGCCTGATTTCTTTCCGCTGATCGCGGATTACATCAAAATCAATGCCCGCAAGAAACTTTCACGGGCTGCCATGGAGTCATTGGCGATCATTGCCTACAAGCAACCCATCTCCAAAAGCGAAGTGGAACAGATCCGGGGAGTCAACAGCGACCATTCCATCCAAAAGCTTCTGGACAAGGAACTTATAGAGATCAAAGGTCGCAGCGAGGGACCGGGCAAACCCATTTTGCTGGGTACCAGCGACCGCTTTATGGAGTACTTTGGTCTCAGAACCCTCTCGGACCTGCCCAAGCTTAAGGATTTTGCTTCTCCGGATCAGGAAATCGGGGAGGCTCCCCCCATCGAAGAAACCATTGAGATACGGCCGGTGTTAGATTCCCAAATCGGAGAAGATGAATAGCGACAACGTGCTTGTAAACAGGGTGGCCGGCAGCGGCCTGATCACCTTCAAACTGGAAGAATATTTTCCCAAACAGGAAATAGTCAGTTTTGACCTGAAACCCTTTCTGTTTCGGGAACTGCTCCTCCGGTAGCTGGATTTCAGGCAGGCCCTGAAAGACTACAACTGGCCTGAACAC
>CAYXKO010000172.1:0-5704 GCA_964465435.1 uncultured Saprospiraceae bacterium
ACCACAATATTGACATTTAAGATTTTTAATGGAAGGTTCGTACAACAACCCTCCACCACAGGAAGGGCACTTTGTCTGTACTTGAGTATCACCTTGACGGCTGGGACTTAACAATGGTTCCTGACTCACAACCTGGAAAGCAGCTCTTTCTTTTTCAATTCAAACTCATCTTCGGAGATCAATCCATCAGCTTTCAATTTGCCTAATTCACGAATGGTGTCCATAATCCTGGATTGGTCATCCTGCGATTTGCTATTCTCACCGGATGATTTCAAGGCTTCATTCATTACCTGCCCAAGTCCGGTGCCGACATTCATGCCCAGCAGTGTTCTTGCCGTACCTGGATTTTCTGCAGCCTTGCCTATGGCCTGGGAAGTTTCAAACCTCGTCAGTTTATCCATGTCCTTGACCATGTTCATGTTGGTGATCTTGTCGTAAAAGGCCTCCACCTCAGGTGGCAATGATATGCTTGTGATCACAAAGCGCGTTATCTCAAGTCCAAAACCTGTGAAATCACTTTGAAGATTTGGCAATATACGTGCACCTATTTCAGAAAGATTTGAGACGAGATCCATTACTGATATCCCGGTTTCAGCAATGGCTTCGCCAAACCTGGGCGCAATTAAATCCCTCATGCTATCCTCAATTTCCGATTGAGTTAGGTTAAGCCTGTTTCCGGTATAGTGTCTAAAGAACTGAACCGGATCTGCGACCTTAAGCATATAGGTACCAAAAGCTTTGACCCTGACTTGTCCAAATTGATTATCTCTCATTATAACAGGTGCAGGAGTCCCCCATTTAAACTGTGTGAAGTTTTTAAGGCTGACAAAATAAATGTCGCATTTAAAAGGCGACCTGAATCCCATTTGCCAGTTTCTCAGCTTGGTCAATATCGGAAGATTCTGGGTGTCCAAAGCATACAAGCCCTCATTAAAAACGTCCGCAATCACCCCTTCATTGACAAAAATCGCAACCTGTGAAGGTCTGACAGTCAATGCGGCTCCATACTTAATATCCGCTCCCTTGTCGGGAAACTTATGCAGCACTACCGTTGGATCGGTCTCAACCCAATCAATGACTTCTATAAATTCATTCCTGAAAAAATCGAATATGCCCATTTGGTTTACATTTTATGCAAGATACAAAGTGTTGTAATAAGTCAGCCAATCTTAATATATCAAAATGAAGGGTTTGAAAGATTAAAGAAAGATAAAACCAATTTTGATCATAAAAAATTCCTGTAAGATATAATTTGTTGAAAATCCAAATCTTAAATATAAGAATTGGCATATTGTTTGCTTATTTAAAATATGCTTGACTTTTTTTGAGCCAGCGCTTATATTTGTACTTCATAATCAATTAATTATGAAATTATTTCATATGTCCTTCCTTGCCTTGGCAGTCACCATGCTTCTGGCAAATCATACTTTCGGGCAATGTGCCCTGGGTGTGACCACCCTTGTCAAAGTTACTTCCAGCTCCGGAGCAGGTACTTATGAAAGTCCTGCCTTGGGAAATATAGATTTTGAATTTTGCTTCACCCTGGATGAGTTTTTTGAGGCCCAGACCAACTGGGCTCACGGGGTTTTCATCTCCTTTGCAGATTTACAGGACGGTGTGGTTTATGAACTGGGTGCCTCCGGAGAACAAAACACTCAGTCAGGCAACAGAAAATGGATCTATATTGATTCATTAAAAGCTCGGCAGTATAATTTACCAGGGGTTGGATTTTATGTTGATGACTTTGATGGAAACCCAAGGAACAATTATGGCGATAACGGCAAGGGCACTCCCAGAGCAAAATTCCCTGATTTAAAACCTTTCTGTATTAAGGCTCATTACACTTGCGGATATCCCAGAATTCTCAGACCCACCATTACCGTCACCGGGGATGGCACTTCCGGAGGCTGGAATAACCCGGCCTGCCCCGGAGATAAATTTGTTTCAAATGTGGGCGGACCCAAAAATAATGGCTATATTGTAGTGTGTGGAACACTTCTTCCTCTTGACCTTTTAAGCTTCAATGGTTATCACTCTGATGAATCAAACCATCTGGATTGGACGGGTATTGCAGATGAATTATTTTCCCATTACGAGCTGGAGCGAAGACATCAGCATGAGAAAGAATTCAGGAGTTTGTCAAAATTCATTCCTGCAAATAATGGCCAGGAAAATGGGATGCATTACTTCCATTTCACAGACCCGGAATTAGCTAACAACATTTCATACTACCGGTTAAAAATGGTTGAGAAAAATCAAAGCTATAATTACTCCAAAGTAATAAGCCTCGCTCCGCCTCAAATTGGATCCAATATAACAAAGACCATTATTTATCCACAGCCGGCAAATAACAGCTTGTTGATAAGCTCATCTGCTGTTTTGAGGAACATGGAATTTCAAATTCTGGATCAAACAGGAAGGTCCATAAAATCAGGATATCTGGCTGGACCCAGAGCCCAGGAGGGCCAGTATTCATTAGACATAAGCTCATTAAAGTCAGGAATGTACTTCCTGAAATTATTTAAGGAATCTGATTCAAATCAACATATTTCTGCTAAATCAGAATTTGAAATAATCAGATTTATAAAAAATTAAACTCGATGGTGGAACGCGAAACAAGCGACCAGAGAATGAATTCATACAAATACGCTATTTGCCGTTCCCAAATGTACAGAATTGAACTAGGACAACCGAACAGAAGAAAATTCTGAAATACCAGAAATGATATTTCTCAGAAGAGACAATTCGGCCATTTTCAGGGCTATGAAATATCTTTTATTAATTTCTGTTACTAACCTTTGGTTTACAATCAATTCGATTTCGTTTATTAAAGTATCTTTGCGCCTCCAGAATTTAAATTTACCATCTTTTTAAAAGTCTTACATTCCTTGAATTCAATAATCGCTAAATGAGGTAAATAGTCCCCGAAGGACTTAAATTCAACATTTAATTTTGCAATTTTACTAAATATATAAATCATACTCTAAGAATGGCAAGTATTTCGTATTTTAAATCTAAAAATTACAATATTATAAGTATATTATTTGCATTCTCAATACTGGTTCTTGGGTTTTCTTCCTGTAAAAACGGGGGAAACAAAGCGAATGACGGGAATGCCGGTGGGAATCATTTAAAAAATGAAATTTCACCATACTTACTGCAGCATGCCCATAATCCGGTAGACTGGTATCCCTGGAAGGACGAGGCTCTCGAGCTGGCACTAAAGACAAGAAAACTCATGATCATAAGTATTGGCTATTCATCATGCCATTGGTGTCATGTCATGGAAAGAGAATCTTTTAGTGACACGGCAGTCAGCAGAATCATGAACAAGGATTTCGTATCGATCAAAGTGGATCGCGAAGAAAGACCCGACATTGATCAGATTTATATGAATGCCTGTCAAATCATTAATTCGGGAGCCTGTGGCTGGCCGTTGAATGCCATTGCACTTCCGGACGGAAGGCCTGTATGGGTCGGAACCTATCTTACAAAAGATGAATGGATCAAGTTGCTCATTTCCATTCAGGAAATTTATGCCGAGGACCCCAATGAGCTGGAAAAAATGGCGATGGGCATCCAGAATCATTTGAGTGTGGATTATTCCAGATTTATTGGCGGCTCCGGACAATCCGTTTCAGCCGAAAAATTGAATGAAATAATGTCTGCCACCATGAAAAGCCTTGATTTTAAGACAGGAGGCAAACAATCATCTCAAAAATTTCCTCTGCCTTCCCTTCAGAGATCCATGCTGGAATATGCTCAATTTTCCGGAAACAGAAAAGCAGACCAATACGTAAAGCTCACACTGGATAAAATGATGCAGGGTGGAATATATGACCATCTAGGCGGAGGATTTTATCGTTACACCGTAGACTCTGCCTGGAAAATTCCCCATTTTGAAAAAATGCTTTACGACAATGCCCAACTGACAAGCCTCTATTCCCAGGCATACCAGCAATATAAGAATCCGGAGTATCGGGAGGTTGTGTCCCGGACCATGAAATTCATTGCCAGCCAAATGACTCACCCTGAAGGCATGTTTTACTCTTCCCTGAACGCTGAATCTGAAGGTGAGGAGGGAAAATTTTATGTATGGAACCAGGATGAAATTTCCACTGTACTGCAGGACCCAACTGAGATCAGCATAGTAAAAATGATTTTTGACATCAGTCAAGGTGGAAACTGGGAAAAAGGAAAAAATGTACTGTACCAGGCACGTAATATAAGCTCGGTTGCCAAGGAATTAAAAATCGACATTCAGAAAGCCACTGCGGCATACCATTCGGCATTGAATAAACTGGAACTCGCAAGAAGTAAAAAAACAAGTCCTGACCGGGATGAGAAAGTTCTTACATCATGGAATGCCATGATGATCCGTGCTTGCCTGGATGCGTCTGCCGCATTATCTGAACCTGTTTACCTGGAAGCGGGAAAGAAGGCCATGAAACATATTCAGACCTCAATGTATGAAGCCGGGACAGGCCTGAAAAGAAATTTCATGAAGGGCAATAAAAGCATCAATGGCTTTTTGGAAGATTACGCATACACCATCGATGCACTTTTAAGACTATATGAGTTGACATTCGATGAATCTTATCTGTACTTCGCGAAGGATCTTGCCGAAATTGCGATACGTGATTTTTCTGATGAAAAGTCAGTCTATTTTTACTTCACCTCAAAAAATGACAGAAAATTGATCTCCAGAAAGGTTGACTTTGAGGACCAGGTGACGCCTTCTGCCAATTCAGTCATGGCGGATGTCCTGCATCGATTGGGATTATATTTTTACCACCAGCCCTATCTGGACAGAGCCCGATCCATGATCACAGGAGTTGTGGAGCAATTTGGCACACAGCAAACTGAATTCTATTCAAACTGGAACAGGAACTGCATTGCTCAGGTCAGACCTCTTTTTGAAGTGGCCATTGTCGGAGAAAAGTCGGAAGAAATGAGAAACACGCTCGCACAAAACTATATTCCATTTGCCATCCTTCTCGGAGGAAAAACAGAGGGAACCTTGGAGTTGCTTAAGGAAAAGCTCCAGGAAGGTGAAACCTATATTTACGTTTGCCGTAACAAAGTATGCAAATTGCCTGTTCAGGATGTTGGCAAGGCGCTTGAATTGATGAAATGATCATATTGAACCTTCCTGGTTATTTTTTAGCTTCAATACGTTTAATCATATTGATCTTATCTCTGGCTTTCTTTGTAGGCGTGGGATTGATATTGGATAAATCAAGATTGGGGGATCAAAACACTGCATTTCGTATACGAAAATCCTGGTGCAAATGGGCTACCTGGTTGTTGGGTATCAGAATAGAATCAAGCGGCAATTTAAACCAGGACGATGGTATATTATACGTTAGCAATCATCGCTCTTTGGTTGATGCCGTGGTCGTTTTTTCCTTTATTGAAAATGGCTGGGCCATTAGTAAAGCAGAGGTCGAAAGATATCCCCTGATCAGCGCCGGGGCGAAACTTTCAGGAGTGGTATTTGTGGACAGAGAAAGCAATTTGAGCCGTTTTGAAACAAAGCAAAAAATATACGAGCTTTTGATGGAAAAGCGATCGGTGATCATATACCCTGAAGGCACGGTCAGCATTGGTCGCAGCACACTTCCGTTCAGAAAAGGATCTATTGAAGCCGCAGAGAAAGCCAATTCACCAGTTGTGCCGATCGCAATAGAATATATGGATCCGG
>CAYXKO010000173.1:0-5704 GCA_964465435.1 uncultured Saprospiraceae bacterium
CATGGAGTCCGAGCTCATCATGGCCTTGCGCAGTCCCACGAGAATGGCGGTTTCCTCCGTTTGCTGGCCTCTCGTCATGTCAAAAAAGCCCGGTCCCAGCATCCAGAAGAACAGGCAGATGCCTGCGAGAATGCCACCGGAATACAAGATGCCCAGGAGCAAGCCGGATTGTTCCAATTCCCTTTTGTAAAGTTTGCTGAGCGTATAGGCGCTAAACATGGTACATAGAACCGCCGCAATGGTCAATATGGAGCTGGGTGCCCTGAATTTGTTGTAATAGGGCAGATAGTCAAAGAGGATTTTATTGAAAATTTCAAAATGCTTGCCCAATGACAGCAAACACAAAAGCAGGGTGCTGATGCCAAACCACCATTTGATGGGTTCTTTTACCAAAAACAATCCAAGTATAAAAAAGAACACGATCACAATGCCAAAGTAAAACGGTCCTCCCGTAAAGGGGAGTTCGCCCCAGTAGGTGGGTACCCGCATGTTGGGTTGCACCGGAATTCTCTGTTTGCGCAGTTCATCCCTGAGCGCTGAATTGCCTTTCACTTTTTCCCCGCTGGCTCCACCCGCCACTCCGGGTATGATGGTTGCGGCCAGGTCCAGCCATCCGTTGCTCCATGCCGTGGCATAATCCCATTCAAGTCCGGATTTGTTGGCTTCATTTCCAGTGTTTGAAGTGGAAAGGACGGACCCGCCCCTCATCGTTTGTCCTACGTATTCGCGGGTGGTCAGCAGGGTCGTCGAGGAAGCCGTCAGTCCCAACAAGCCTGCAGCGGCAAGCAGGGCGTTGGCAAGGATGAACTGTTTCCAGTTTTTATTGCGGATGGTTTCCGTGAGATAGATTATAAAGACCGGAGCGAGCGCCATTATCAGATAATAGCTCATCTGCACGTGGTTGTTCATGATCTGCATGCCAAAACCAAAGGCAAAAAGGGGAATCCCCAGCCAGAGATTTCCGCGGTAACTGATCCAGACTCCTGCCAGGGTGATCCCGGCATAGCCAATGACCATGAGCTTGGTCATATGTCCGGCTTCCAGAAGGAGAATGTTGCCGGAGCTGAATGCCAGTACGACCGAGCCGATCGCAGCCACATAGGGTGAGAGCCCAAAGAGGAGAAATCCCAGGTAGCTGAAAAGCATGATCCCGAAAAATACATTGACGGGGGACTTGCCCAAGGCATGAGGGATATCCTGAATGTAGCGCAACAGATTGCCCTTCGGCACGAGGATGGTCTGATATACGGGCATACCTCCGAACATGCTGTTGGACCAGAGCGCCGGGTCGTCGTGTTTTTTATTGTATTCCAGGGCTTCCTGAGCCATGGCTTCCCAGGATACGATGTCGGATTGCTGCAGGGACTTGCCCTGCATGGCAGGCAAAAAATAAATGGCCGACAGGATCCATAGTCCGGCAATGATCACCAGATGAGGGATCAGCTTTTTCATATCAATTTTATTCATATATAAATTTTCTATATATATATCACAAAGTTAAGGGGCTTTTTGGAATTGGGAGGGATTAATTGGATAATATGGGTAGAGAGGTTTGGGTATAGATCGGATCGAGTCTGTCGGTTTGATGGCTTTGATCCTTCCGGATGTCCTGCACCAATAAAAAAGCCCTTCACAGGGTGTGAAGGGCTTTTCGATATAAAATTTTATATGGCTTATTTCAGAACTGAGAAGGCCTTGGTGCGGGTTCCTTCGTTGGTGGAAACACGCAGGAAGTATTTGCCGGCAGCGTAGGCATTGACATTGAGGGTGCCGGAATGGTTGCTGATTTTTTTGAAGGGGCTGAAATCCAGCACCCTGCCGTTTTCGTCAAACACGGTGATGTTTGCATCCGTGGGCTGATCGAAGCGGATCTGGTACTGGAGTTTGTCCGTCACCACCGGATTGGGGAAAAGGTTCAGCACCTGCTCATCCAGGGCCACCTCATCGGTCTTGGTAATGACTTCGATGTTCAGTCTCAGTACCGGAGATTCTCCCTCGGGCCAGGACTCAAACCATGTGCCGGCGTTGTCGATGACCGGATTGGCAAAGGGATGTCCTGCGTAATTTTTCTCCAGGCTGGAAGCATGGTAGATCCAGGTGGCAGGGTCCTCATTGTTTTCCAGTGGATGCTCGGCAATGATCATATATCTCTTTCCGGGCCTGAGCTGCACCGCATCGCCCGTGGTCCTGTCGGTCAAAGGCAGGTTGATGAGCGAATAGGCAGGTTCGTTCTTGGCAGTGAAAAACTCTTCGGAGATGATGTTGAGGGAGGGGGAATTGACGCCGGCTGTCTTATCGAAATTGGAGAAATCCGGAAGAACCTCGTCTTTTACCTCCACCATGTAAAACTTAATGAGGTGATTGGTCAGCTTGGCCAGGGATCCGTAGACCAATGAGAAATCGGTGCTGCGTGCCGTGAACTTGTCGTTGGCATTCCAGCAGTCGGAGGTCTTATATTGGGTCGCTATGGAATACAGGGTACCTCCATTGGCACGAATTCCTCCGCGTGCGCGGGGTTCGCGGGCATATATGTTGGTTGTGATCTCAAAGGAATCCAGTCTGGAGTTGTCGCGGGGATTGTATTCTGTGCCCTGCCCGCCGCTGATCGACCAGCGGATGAAGTATTTGCCGATGTCGAGGCCTGAAGGGACAAAGGAGTTGGGCGTGCTGACCACCAGATTGTCATCGTCGATGTTGATGTTGCCGACGAGGGCGCTGTCTGCAAAAAGCAGGGTCGTGCGATCGGAGGCTAACAGCTCTGCCTTGAATTTGGCATCGCGCTGAACCTGTCCTCCGAGGTTGCTGATGCTGGCTCCGAAGCGGAAGGTGTCCTGACAGATCTGGCTCTTGGGTTGGGCATAAGTGAATGGGCTGTAATAGGGCTGTCGGATGGCCAGGTCCAGGTCCGGGAGAGAGACCAGGGTTACGTCGTCGATGATCCAGAAGTAGTAGTCGCCGTCAAAGACAAATCGGAACTGAACCGCCTGTTTACCGGCAGCCAGACTGGTAATGTCGATCACCTGCTGGTTGTTGCGGGTGGTCCCATTGCCCTGGAGCACGGACTCGTTCACGCGCACCGGGGTCCAGGTGGCTCCGCTGTCGCTGCTTACTTCCAGGAAGCAGGTGGAGGCAAAGTTCTGGTAGTACTGGTAAAAGGATACCGCAACGGATGTAAAGCCGGAGCAGTCGATGTAGGGACTGATCAGGGCACCGCTGTGGGGGGAAGGTGCGGATCCGTTGCCTTCATTTCCTTCGATTCCGGCATTGTCCAGGAAGTCTGAATCAAATATGGCGGCGCCGTTGGCAAAAGAAGGCGAGTTGATCCTGCCGGCAAGGTCGGAATAACCGCCCTGTGACCGTCCGGAAGCAGTATAGGTCCATACCGCATTTTTGGCGGAGTCTGGCAGGGAAGAGCTCAGTCCTGTCGTAGTCCAGGCACCCAGGCCATTTGCAAAAGTAGAATTGGGGTCGTTAGGCCCTCCCCAAAGGATGGTCTGGGCTGAAACCAGGGAACCAAAGGCAAGAATGAAAGCGAGTAAGGTAAATTTTTTCATGTCAAATAATTGATATTTTTGAAAACGAAGGCTAAAGGTAAGCGTTTTTGGGATTTGATAGGCTGCTTCTGCCAAATCATAATTTGTCTAACTGGATTAAACTGGATTTTTCGGATCGTCAGGGTTCCCGGTCAGCTTTTCACCCGGTACCGGTTGATGAATCGCTCCCGGTCGCTGTAGGCCACGAGGAAATAAAGCCCGTCCGGGTAGTCGCTCAGGTCAAACTCTAGACCCGCATAGCTGGATTCATCCTGGATGTATTCCTTGAGCAGCCTGCCCTTGCTGTCGTACAACCTGGCAGAAAAAATGCGGCCCCTGTGGTTGGAGATCAGTAGCTGACGGGTGGACTCGATGTAGGAGGCATGCCAGAATAGCTTGATCGAACGCTCATCAATCTGGGCCGGAGCGTAGTTTCTGGCCAGAGGCCTGGATCCGTAGTATTCGAGCGCACCCAGATCCACTTCCGAGCCTCCGAGCCTGAGCGCTCCTGCATGGTCATAAGCGGTGGTATGTTTCTTGTCCCCTGCATCAATGGCCGGGCTTTTGGGTTTGAGGCTGAAGTCAAAGACAGACTCGTTGTTATGCGCCCTTACAAACAAGGGATCTGCCAGCACGTCTCCCTTGCCGGGGATGTAACCCATGCCATTGTGATACAGATTATGGCCAATCTCGAGGCGCTCGTAATTGATGGCCTGGGTGCCCGGCTTGCCCGTATTGGCGTAAAAGATATTGTTGGCGATGACGCAGTTTGCGATGTGGTTTGCATAGAGCTCTCCGCATTGGACCTTTGCATTCCGGTTGTTCCTGAAAAAGGTGTTGTGGACCACCTTGACCTGGTCCGTCTGGATGAGGTCCAGGCCGATCCCTCCGTTGTTGTAGATCAGATTGTTGGAGACCAGGATCTGACTGGAATAGCCGGGGACCTGCCCCAGGCTGCCGCCATACCGGTTGTCCCGAAGGGAAATACCACTGGCGGAATAGGTCTTTTCGCACAGGCTGATCTCTTCCTCCAGCCTGGAGAGCTTCCTTTGGTTGTACAGGGTGTTGCCGTTGATGAGGATGTGAAAGCCTTCACCGCGATCCCAGTCGATCAGGTTTTGCAGACGGATCCCGCTGTTGTTGGTCAGGTTGAGCTCACCATTGTCGTGGATCCTGTTAAAACTGATGGTCAGGTAGTCCGCATGGTGAATGAGTATGCCCGAACCCGGACATCCGTGGATGCGGTTGTCCTGGATGCGGATGTGGTGGCTCATGGCCTCCTTGCTGCTTACCCGGCCAATGTAGATCCCGTTGCCGGTGGAGGTGACAAAATCCGGGTCCGCACCCTGGAAGGTCCTTTCGTAGTAGTCCACATCTCGGGTGATCTCGAGGCCTTCAATGGAGATATAGGCCACCGATTCCAGGACGATGCCGGCATCCGAGCGGATCCGCAATACGGGTCTGTCTTCGTCGAGGTTGCGGTACACGATCCATTTCTTGTCTGTCCCGGAACGGCTGATTTTCAGAATCTCCTTCTTTTTGGATTCATAGATACCACCCTCGATGTAGACCGTATCCCCGGGCCGGGTCAGGTCAGCGGCAGCCTGCAGGCTTTTGAGTGCCTTGTCGGGGGCGCTGCCGTCGTTGGAGTCATTTCCCCTGTTTATGGATACGTGTATGGGCCTGGCAACCAAAGAAAAGCCGGAGGCAAGGATCCAGGCAAGGCAAGACAAAAGGCGTAGGTTCATGAAGGGAGGTATGTGATTCATCTAAGACGGCGCAAGCCGCACTTTCGCTGCAAACTTACAGGAAAATGCGGGTTTTGACCCAACCGAGGCCGGGGATGACAGGAACAGGGCAAGCTGTGTGGAAACCGGATCCAGGGACTGCGAGGCAAGGAACCATACCGGCCGGCAGGAAGAGGATCGTTCCATGGCCTTGACCCGGCGCAATTGCCGCCGGATGGCCCGGGGAGGGTGATTTATGGATATACGTTGATATAAATTATATAAATACAATAATATATGTATTAAAATATTATATATATAAATTTTATTTTTTCTTTGACCCTCTGCCGGTCGATGGCTGGCAAAAGATTTTTTCAAAAACATTTTGTCCAAATCGCGGACTCATGGTACATTTGCGCTCCCTTTCAGGGAGATTGACCCATG
>CAYXKO010000174.1:0-5684 GCA_964465435.1 uncultured Saprospiraceae bacterium
TCTATGAGCGGGGTGTTCTGATGAAGGCCGAAAAGTTGGTGGTGGTGGAGTGAGGGCGAGCGGAGTGCCAAAGCTTACGCCCGAGCTTATGGCTGGCTGTCCCCAGGGAAGTTGGTGGGATGGCAAAATATTATTTTCAGCACTTAATTTTCCATATGCTAAAAGCCATGAACCAGGGAATCTGCTATTTGCCAATGGCCTATGGCAAATAGCTTAAGGATGACTTACTGAGAGCTCGCTGTACGCCTATATGGTTCAGATTGCCGGTTGCGCTCATTAGACCTGTACTGATGTCTAGCGATGTGCCTGCAGCTGACATTTGCATAAATATCATAGATCCTAAATGAGTCCCTGTACTTATCCCCTCACAGAACTTATCAGATCTGTGATCTCTGACCGTTCTGGAAAAAATATCCCGATCAATTAGGCTTAAAATTTGGCTGAATAGACTTAATTTTACCTCGGACATTGTTTTTTGGATTGTGGAAACCCTAAGTTAGGGAATTCAAGCAATGTCCACTTTTTTTATATTTTATTTTGGACAGGTGTGATTTTCATTCATTCAGGATTATAAAAATCAATTTTGAAAAACTTAAACTCATATTGATTATGTTTCAAAAAATTCAGTCCTGCATATTTTTGAAATATGGCAGTCCCCTCTATTTATTTCTTTTGCTATTTCCACTTCATATACTGGATGCTCAACGGATATATGTCGTAAACACATCAGATGACACTGATGATGGTCAATGTGACAGTCTGCACTGCTCTTTAAGGGAGGCAATTATAGCTTCCAACCTTGATCGAACCACAAGTTTGATTCATTTTTCCATTCCGGGAATCGGACCCCATATAATTAACCCTAGTGGACATTTTCCGGAAGTGACGGATCATAATACCAATATTTTGGGGGAATCGCAGTCTGGAGGTCCGGGGTCCATCATCATTAATCTGAATTTTAGAAACCTAGGAGGCAGGCCATTTTTCAGAGTATTGGGTAAGAGATTTACCATGCGTGGTCTGTCTTTTATGCAAATGTACTTTAATACAGCTGGAGATCACATTTTGGAATTTGGGAATACAAATGTAGCAGCAGATTCAGGGGTCCTGTATGATTGTGCATTTTACAATGACGCAAGCCTCAATTCAACACTGGATAATTTTACTTTGAAGATCACTTACGGTAGGGATATTTTGATTAAAAACTGTATTTTTGGATCTGATCATGCAAGAAAAAATTTATTTACATCCAGAGGCATGATCTTGGTTGGACCTAATCTTGAATTGGCAAAAACTTACATTGATTCATGTTTTTTTGTAACCACTTCTTCATCCATTGAAATAAGAAATTCGCGTTGTGAAATATCCCATAATTTATTTGGCGCATTGGATACAAACAAAATCACTTCGTTTTTAGATCCTTTGCATGCCATCATCTTGTCAGGAAATGAAAAGTGTCAGATATTCAATAACTTTTTCTTTGGCCAAACAGTTAGTGGGATAAAAGTAACTGATTATTCTTCTCATTGTGATATCTTTAAAAACAGATTTTGCAATTCAAAACTTGACATGGAGTTTGTAGGCTATTCTAAGGGAGAGTTTAGTGTTTCAGATAATTACGCCCGCGATGGTGGAGACTTTCTCCATGTGGACATGCAGGGACCTTTTTCCTTATTTGTACAGAACAACAATTTATCCAGATATACCCGAATGTTAAATGTAGTTTTGGATTCATCGGTCTCCATATTGCGGCATTCCGCCAATCGAATGACATGCATTTCTCAAAAGGCTATAGATTATATTACAGACAGAATATCCGCACCATCTCGGCCAAATGTTCTATCTGTCAACAGAAATTTAATAGCAGGAAGAGGAAAACCGTATGATTCGGTATCGGTATATGCCAATCCTGCCTTATTATGTCCTGGTAAGGTTTGCCATGCAGGTTTTGAGCTCGGTAGGACACAAGTAGATTCCACGGGTGACTGGGAGTTAGTAGTTAATTATCCAAACAAACATTATATATCCGCCTATCAGTTTTCCCAAAGCGGTTCATCTGGATCGAATATATATTCTGAATTTTCAGATTGTTATTATTGTAAAGCGCCGATTCGAACTGATGTTTCTATTAGTATATGTGATGGAGATTCAGTTATATTTAAAGGAAAAAAATACAACTCTTCTAATCCTTATGACTCATTTCTGATCAGGGGAGATGGAATCAACATATGTGATTCAATATTTGTGGTTAACATTCATTTTTTTCAATTGATAAGGACTGAGAGATTATATAACCTCTGTTACAATGACACGCTTTTCATTGGACCTGTAAAGTTGTATTCTAAAAATTTGATCGATTCATTTGTTTTACAAAGTTCTAACGGTTGTGATAGCCTTATCGTAGTCAAAGGCAAGATGAAGGGAATTCATTTAATCAGATTCAATGTATGCAGGAATGACACACTCAATATTATGGGAGAGCGCTTCCATTTAGGCCGCACAGATGGATATTTTTTAATTCAGGGCGGGGCAGTTTCGGCATGTGATAGTTTTCTCGTTGTCCAACTCCTTCCCAATGAGGAAGGTGTAGGGTATTTCGAAAAAACTATTTGTGAAAACGATACTTTTCGGATATTTGGAATGTTATTGCATAAGTCAGATCCCTATAAAGTTGTAAGAATAGCAAATGGATCCAGAAATGGATGCGATAGCTTAGTGCATATAAGAGTCAGTATTTGGGATGCTTCTTTTGAAATCAGAAATCATATCTGTCCCTCTGATAGCTTATTGGTTGGAGGTGCTAATGGCCAATATTTTGGAATTAGAAAACCTTCTGGTGTTCATATCATCAAGAATGGTTCCTACTTAGGATGCGACAGCATAATTAAAGTTGCCCTTACTTTTAAGATCCAACATGTTTCTATTTTTAGGGCAACAATTACCATAAAGGATACTATAAAAGTAGGTAACCAGTTTTTTCATAGTTCTCGAAAATCCGGGACAGTTCATTTTAAGTCACAAGATACTTTAGCTTGTGACTCTTTAGTTCAAATTATGTTGACGGTATTACCACGTCAGGTTAAGAGTATAGATTCGTCTGAAAAAAGGATGGATGAGCTGCCAAAGGATGAAGGGATTATTGGTAACTCATTTGAAATATTAAAGAGTCAAATTAGAACAGACTGCGACTATTCAATGAATCAGGTATATGAAGGGGATGTATTTCATTTGTGCATAAATATATTTCCAAATCCCGCAGCAGAGCAGGTAACAATATTTCTTCAAGGCATGTTTAGGGACAGTTTAAGCGTACATTTG
Source organism: uncultured Saprospiraceae bacterium (assembly GCA_964465435.1). Taxonomy (GTDB): domain Bacteria; phylum Bacteroidota; class Bacteroidia; order Chitinophagales; family Saprospiraceae; genus Vicinibacter. The sequence continues at coordinate 3,319 of CAYXKO010000174.1, forward strand.
ACTAATATTTATGGTCAAGTTGTACTGCTTGAGAAGTTAAATGCAGGTTACAATTCAATTAAATTAGATCAGCTCCCGCCAGGCATTTATTCTGCTGTTATATTCCAAGAGGGAGTTAGAAAAATTTCAAAGATAATAGCACTTCGCCGACCATAATTTTTGCAAAAGTTGATTTATGTTACGCAATTTGGCGAGCCATACGATCCGCACTTTTGGAATCAATGGAGCTTTGACTCATCTATGTTTATCAAACCCCATTTTATCTGAATTTATAGAATTACTACATGCAATTTACAAGATTGAAGTATATGATCGAAGGTGTGGATAGATGTTTGGTTGGCATTTCAATATAATTGGTGACATACCAACTGGCTGGGATGGAAAGTTTAAAGCAAAGCCTCTGTCTCCGGGCGTTTATATCTATATTAAAATGTTCTTAGCATCTTCCAATCCAATTGTTGAGATTAATGGAGAGATTACGATGAGGATCTTATTTGCTTAGCCGCATCCGATAAGGATTATTGATGGAAAATAAAAGTCAAGCCTAATATAGCCTTATTAAATTTTAAATGCAAGGTTATGCTTATCGCAAAACCTGCCTTTATGACCTAAGTCTTGATCTGGTGTGCGATACCATATTTAGACTTTTAAGACGATGTTCATCGTATATGGTTTCAAGCCTATGACCAATTGAGGGAGGATAATAAAAATTTGGTTGTCGACCAGGGAATCTGCTTATGACCAATGGGCTGTAGCGTTTTATTTTATTTTGCCATCAGCTGTCAGCCATCAGCTGTCAGCCATCAGCTATCAGCCATCAGCTATCAGCTATCAGCCATCAGCTATTTGCCATGGTCATAGTTATGGTCGTTCTTGGAAGACTTCTCCATGCGCTTACGCGTTCCTTCACTTATCGCGGTGTCCCGCGATACCCTGCAAAAAGCAGGGCTCGTTCAGTCACCATCAGCTATCAGCCATCAGCCATCAGTCATCAGCCATTGTCATAGTTATGGTCATTCTTGGAAGACCTCTCCATGCGCTTACGCGTTCCTTCACTTATCGCGGTGTCCCGCGATACCCTGCCAAAGGCAGGGCTCGTTCAGTCACCATCAGCCATCAGCCTCTCCCCATTCAAGCCCTTAATGCGACCCGGATCCTATGCTGCTGTCGTAGTCGATGCCCTGATTCTTCAGGATGCGGCGGATCTGCCAGCCAAAGATCATCAGGTACAGAAAGCACAGCACGGTCACCCAATAGGACTGGTGGATGCCGATGTAGGAGATGTCTGCCAGCTTGCCCTGGACAGGAGGGATGATGGCTCCGCCCAGGATCATCATGATCAGAAAGGCGGATCCCTGGGTCTCGTATTTTCCGGTGCCTGCCAGGGACAGGGAAAAGATGCAGGGCCACATCACGGAGCAAAACAGACCGCCGCTCAGGAATGCGTAAATGGCGATCTGTCCGGTGCTGAATATGCCGATGCACATGGCCACCAGGCTCAGTCCGCTAAAAAGGGTGAGCGTAAACGCAGGCCTGTCCCGGGACAGAATGAAGGCGAGGACCAGCACCAGGACGCAGATGCCGTAGTAATACAGCCCGCTCATATCCTGGCCGGCTATGATGTTGAGCAGCAGGATAAGACCAAAGGCCACGAAAGGCACCACCCACACCAGCAGGTTCTTTTGCGCGGGCTTGAGTTCAAACACTGGCAGGGCGCCGGTCCAGCGCCCGATCATCAGGCTGCCCCAGTACATCGAGATATAGGGAGATATATCGGCTGCCTGCAGCGACCCGAACTCAGGTTTGTTTAGCAAAGCGCCAAGGTTGCTCTGGATGGTCACCTCCACGCCCACGTACACAAAGATCGCGATCGTGCCCCAGACCACCTGGGGATAGCGCAGGGCACCCCAGCCTTCCTTGTTTCTGGCAGAGCTCCTGCCGGCCCAGATCAGACCTCCAAACAGGACGAGCAAGGCGGCCAGCAGCCAGTACATGCGCGTGTGCTCGAGATCGGACAGGGCCTCCGGCGACAGGCCGGTCGGGTCAGTATGATAGGAATCAAAGACAGGCCAGAAACAAATGATCAGTCCTGCGGTCAGGATCAGCATGAGCCAGACGGCTTTGTTGGCTCGTTCAGTATGGTCGTCGGACTTGCCGGATGGTACTTTTTTGGAAAAATAAAACAGGGCCGCGGCAGCCAGGAAAAGAAGCCCCACGCCCGAGTAGAGCAGGGTCACCTTGCCCAGGCCGAGATTCTTGAGCATCTCGTCGCTGATGGAGGTGGCGCCAAAGAGTGCCAGCGCCACGACGATCGGGCCGATGGTGGTGCCAAAGGAATTGATACCGCCCCCCAGGTTGATGCGGTG
>CAYXKO010000175.1:0-5671 GCA_964465435.1 uncultured Saprospiraceae bacterium
ACTCGATCGAGTATCTCTACCTGATCATCGTACATGGAGGTGAGGTTTATGTTCCCAATGCATTTACGCCAAACGGAGATCAGGTCAATGACCGTCTTACAGTTTATGCAAATGAAGACGTTCAGATGATTGACCACTTCGCCATTTATGATCGCTGGGGTGAGCTTGTATTTCAGCAGAGGAATTTTTTGCCCAACGACCCTTCAGTGGGCTGGGATGGTACTTTTAGGGACACGCCGGTTCGTCCTGCGGTGTTTGCTTATCTGGTGCAATGGCGCGATAAGTTTGGCAACATGCACAAGGCATATGGGGATGTTACATTGGTCCGGTAATTTACTATCCTGGTGAATCGCATGCTAGTTCTCGGGTTTCGGGATTGCTTTTATTTGCCTCTTTACCTTTTTGCTTAAGTTTGCAATTGAGGATCTATTGGATTTTTCTTTTTTACCTTTATGACTATTGAACAGCTATATTTGGTCCCTGGATGCTATGAGTTTTTTACAGCTAGGTTGAACCTGATTTTATTTTTTGAATGAGTTATGCGTTATGGGATACAGGAATTTTAAGCTTTGGTTTTTAGTAATTTTGATTCAACTCATTGTGCCGGACTCATCCAGCGTTTATTCCCAGGAATTGAAAGCTGAGGTTAGGTTTGTCGATTATCCGTTCATGCCTGCTTATGATTTGAAAAGAATGAAACATCCCGAAATGTTTCAGGGGAGCCGTCGGGATGAAAATTACTTTGAGGGATGGTATTTTAAAATGATCTCAGGTTTGGACTCCTCTAAATTGAGCGTAATTCCCGGGATTTCCATTTCATCGGATGGAAGCCAAAGACACGCTTTTATTCAGTTCATTGACGGCAATTCCACAGAGACCTGGTATTTCCGGTTTCCCATTGAGGAGTTTTATTATTCCACTCAGGAATTTGCAGTTCGAATTGGAAAGAATTATTTCTCATCGGATCTGATGAAATTGGATCTGGATCAGGACGGTGTCCGGATCAAAGGGGTGGTAAACATGCAGGATCAGTCCAGGTGGCCCTCTCCAGGGCCTCTGAATCCTGGGATCATGGGCTGGTATCGTTTCGTTCCTTTTATGCAATGTTATCATGGTGTTGTAAGCATGGATCATGCTCTGACTGGCAGTATTTTGCTTGGAAACAGAGAGTATGTTTTTGACAAGGGAAGAGGTTATATTGAAAAGGACTGGGGTAGTTCCATGCCTTCATCCTGGATCTGGATGCAGTCAAATCACTTTGAGACCCCGGGAGTGTCATTCATGTTGTCAGTAGCAGACATCCCCTGGCTGGGCAGGTCGTTCACCGGATTTCTGGGTTTTTTCCTTTGGAAGGGGGAGGTTTATAATTTTGCAACCTACACGGGTGCTAAGCTGATGATCGATACGACTTCGTCGGATAAGTTGCAAATAAGGATCAAGGATCGGGAAAGGGAATATAGAATTGAGGCCGATCGGGACGGAGCCGGAGTACTAATGGCACCTTTGAATGGATCCATGGATCGCCGGATCAGTGAAAGCATCAATGCAAGACTCAGGCTTACCGTCTGTGATCTTTCGGGAAATATCCAATTCACCGGTGGATCTTCGATCACTGGACTGGAGATGGTCGGTGATCTTAAGGACTTGGCAAAAAACCTGAAATAGCTATTGATTCCTGTATAGATTGCCATTTGGTCGGTGCAATACCCCGTTTCGTCTGTTTTTAATGAAAATAAAATGGGTTTTGTCTATTTTTCGCCTTCTTAAACAAATTCTTTTTATACTTCAAATGAAAAATCTCTTTATTCTAACTTTTTGGATGGCGTTTTGCCTTAGTTCCCAGGGACAGCAGGATGCACTTTGGCTCAGGTATCCGTCCATTTCTCCGGATGGTAAGACCATTGTGTTCAGTTATCAGGGCGACCTTTACAGCGTCCCGTCGGATGGAGGCATGGCTTCTCCCTTAACGGTTCATGAGGCCTATGATTTCATGCCGGTATGGTCGCGTGATGGAAAACAAATTGCTTTTGCCATCGAGAGATATGGCATTTTCGACGTGTTCGTGATGCCTGCAGCGGGAGGCACGGCCCAAAGGCTCACCTACCATTCGGCCGGAGAATACCCCAGTGATTTTACGGTGGATGGCAAGGAGGTGATCTATACTTCCAGTCAGCTGGATGCGGTCACCAACCAGCAGTTTCCATCGGGTGTGTTGCCTGAGTTGTACCGCATTCCGGTGTCAGGCGGTATGCCAAAACAAATTTTGACCACTGCGGCTGAAGCCGCCCGTTACAACAATGATGGCTCTGTACTGGTATTTCATGATCGGAAGGGGTATGAAGATGAGTTCAGAAAGCACCACAGGAGCAGTGTGACAAGAGATGTTTGGAAATATGAAACCAGGTCCGGAAAATATACCCGACTCACCAAGTTTGACGGTGAGGACAGGCATCCTGTGTTTACACCGGATCAGAAGCAAATTTATTATCTCAGCGAGCAGAGCGGGAGTTTCAATATCTGGAAAATGGGCGCCGATGGATCCAATCCCGTGCAGGTCACATCCTTTAAACGTCATCCGGTTCGCAACCTGAGCATGAGCAATGATGGTACTTTATGCTTTAGCTATGATGGCATGCTTTATTTGATGAAGGAGGGAAGTCAGCCCAGGTCCCTCAAAGTGAAAATTGCCAACGACAGCCGGTACAATCCTTCCAGGACGGTATCTGTCAACAACGGTATTTCCGAAATGGCGCTTGCTCCCAATGGCAAGGAAGTCGCATTCATACACAGAGGCGAGGTCTTTGTTTCTTCCGTAAAGGAGGGTACTACCCGCAGGATCACCAACACCCCTGAACAGGAAAGATCAGTTAGTTTTAGTCCGGATGGACGGAGCCTTGTTTATGCTGGTGAAAGAAATGGAAGTTGGAATATATACCAGTCTTCATTGACGCGCGATGAAGAGAAATTCTTTTTTAATTCCACACTTTTGAAGGAGTCGGTGATCGTGGCCTCGGAGGCTGAGGAATTTCAGCCCTCCTATTCACCGGATGGAAAAGAAGTTGCATTCCTGGAGGAAAGGACCACCTTGCGCGTGATCAATCTGGCCAGCAAGGCTGTCCGGACAGTATTGCCGGGAGATCGCAACTATAGTTATTCTGACGGGGACCAGCATTATAAATGGTCTCCGGACAGCAAGTGGTTTCTGGTCGAATTCTTGCAGCCAAACCAATGGATCGGCCAGGCAGGACTGGTCGATGCGGCAGGGGGCAAGGAACCCGTCAACCTTACCAAAAGTGGTTATGGCAACTACCAACCCAAATGGATGATGGATGGGAAAATGATGCTGTGGTTCAGTGACCGGGATGGTATGAAAAATGATGCCAGCTGGGGAGGCCAGGCAGATGCTTATGGAATGTTTTTTACCCAGGAAGCTTACGACCGGTTTGTCCTGAGCAAGGAAGAGTATGACATTCTGAAAGAGGAAGAGAAAGAAAAGGATAAAGAAAAGAACAAGGAATCGGCAAAGGATTCAGAGAAGGACAAGGGAGATAAGGAGGAGAAAAAAGAAGATCCTGCAAAACCTGTGGATCCCCTGAAATTTGAATTGGATGGAATTGAATACAGAAAGCAGAGACTGACCATCCATTCTTCTGACCTGGCAGATGCCATCCTGTCCAAAGATGGAGAAAAAATGTTTTATCTGGCCAGGTTTGAAAAGGGATTTGACCTCTGGCAGACAGAACTGCGCACCAAGGACACCAAGATACTCCTCAAATTATCTGCGGGAGGGGCCGGTGCAATGACCCTGGACAAGGAGGGGAAAAACATCTTGCTCTGAGCAGATGGAAAGATTATCAAGGTTGACGTCGAAAGTGGAAAGCAGGAATCTGTTGGGATCAAGGGAGAAATGACGCTCAACGAGCAGGTGGAGCGCGCTTACCTTTTTGATCATGCCTGGAGACAAGCTAAAAAGAAGTTTTACCTCAAGGACCTCCATGGTGTGGATTGGGACGGTTACAGAAAAGATTACAGCCGCTTCCTTCCTTACATCAACAACAACTATGATTTTGCTGAAATGATGAGCGAGCTGTTGGGAGAGCTGAATGCTTCTCATACAGGTGCCCGTTTTCGTCAGGGTGTGCCCATGGGTGATCAGACCGCATCCCTGGGTGTTTTCTATGATCAAACATACTCGGGTCCCGGTCTCAGGATTCAGGAGATTATGGCAAAGAGTCCCGTGATCAGGAGCGGATCAAAAATTAAGGCAGGCGTGATCATTGAGAAGATCGATGGGATTGAGATCACACCTGAGACCAATTATCACGTTTTGCTGAACCGCAAGGCGGGTAGAAACACCCTGCTGACTCTTTTCGATCCGGCTGGCAAGTCCCGCTGGGAAGAAGTGGTGAAGCCCATTGGTTTAGGTGAGGAGGGTGAGTTGCGCTACAAGCGCTGGGTGGAGCGTTGCCGGTTTATAGTGGACAGCCTGAGCGGCGGACGCATTGGATATGTACACGTCCGTGGCATGGATGATCGCAGTTACCGGACGGTATACGAGGAAGCGCTTGGGAAAAATGCCAACAAGGACGCACTGGTCGTGGATACCCGATTCAATGGTGGTGGCTGGCTGCACGATGATCTGGCTACCTTTTTGGGCGGAAAGACCTATATGACCTTTATGCCGAGGGGCCAGAACATTGGCAATGAGCCTCAGTTTAAATGGCGCAAGCCCAGTGCGGTCGTGATGAGTGAAAGCAATTATTCGGATGCTCACATGTTCCCATATACCTATCGTGCTTTGGGCATAGGCAAGCTGATAGGAATGCCGGTGCCAGGGACTGGGACTGCAGTGTGGTGGGAAACCATGCAAAACGGCGTGGTGTTTGGAATACCACAGGTGGGCATGCTGGGGAATGATGGCAAGTATCTGGAAAACCAGCAACTGGAGCCCGACTTGCTCGTACCCAATGACCCGGCCGATGTGAGCAAGGGGCGGGATCAGCAACTGGAAGCCGCGGTTCAGGAGCTCAAAAAACAAATAGGAAAGTAAGTCTTCAAGCCAAAAAAGATTTCAGGGCCGGGGTTCGATCGCAGGATTGACCCGGCCCTTATTTTTTACTGCCCGCCGGGCAGGAATGACTTGGATTGAATCAGGGCAAATAGGTGCTCCGAAGATCTGATTGGGTGATAATTGCAGAAAAAAAAGTAAATTTACGGGTGATAATTGCAATTCGGAGCAGGTTTCTATGAAATAAGGGGATGGCAAGCAGGAAATGGTTTCTGACCCTTTTGTTTATTGTTCTGAGGATGGGCTTGCGTTGTGATGGCCAGTATTTTACTACGCATTACATTGCTCCCGCTCCCTGGCAGTATTGGCATAATGCCTGCGAATTTGTGATCGCCACAGATTCCGACAGCCTCGTCACAGTCGAAGTTCGCAAAAGCGATGGCACCTTTCTGAGTACCCTGGCTGCATCGGCCGGATCGCCTGCAGTTTTCCGTCCGTCCGGGATCTTCCGCGATTTTCCTCGTCATCCTCTGAATACAGTGATCCAGGGAGCCGGAATATTCTTTAAGGGTTCCGGGCAATTTTCGGTCAATATCAGAAACGTCGCATCAGATCAATTGGGAACCGATTTTTATATCAAGGGGAATGCCTCTTTGACCGGCC
>CAYXKO010000176.1:0-5662 GCA_964465435.1 uncultured Saprospiraceae bacterium
TATGGTCCCTGGCCTTTACGACGATGCGCACGCGGATGTTGTTGCCCAGGTCCGGGATGTCGATCAATTCACTGCCATCGTTTTCGGTGTTTTCCTTGAGCACGATGGGATTGCTGAAATCCCTGTTTCTGAACATGAGAATGTCCACTTTCTGACAATTGACCGGGAGTTCGTTGGTTTTTGCAACATTCCAGGTGATCCGGTTGCAGGTATTTTTGATCAATCTGTGCGTAATCAGATTGGGGAAGGTCACAGTGAATGGTCCTGCTTTGTCCGTCACCTTCAATTTGAGGGTTTCCCAGCTGGCTCCTCCGGCACCCGGATGGTTGTCGCGGACCGTAAGGCGGAAGGTCAGGTCTCTGGAATTGGCAGGAAGAACTTCCCTGACATCCACATTTTTCAGGGACAGGATTGAATTCCAGTTCGGGAATACACGATTGGGGCTTGATCCCGGAAAAAGTACCCTGAACAAGGGACCCGTGGCGGACACTTCACCCACTCTGCTGCCATAGTCGCCGTTGTCGTATTGCTCCCAGCAGTAGGTTAATGTGGTGTCTTCCGAATCTGTGGCTGCTCCTTTTAACTCAAAGGGAGTCTGAATGGGCAGAAACAATCCGGAAGGTGTAGTGATCTGTGCAGTGGGATAGGTATTTCCTGTGGAGACCTTTTCTCCGCAGGTCAGAAAATCACGGGTAAAAAGCAGCACCTCCTGTAAGGAATGGGTGTGGAAAAAATTAGGATGAGGCGGTCCCCCTGATTCTACATTGAGCGCTCCGCAAAGTCCGCTGTACGACATGATGGTGGTACCACCTCCCGGTTCGTATCGGGAGCCGCTTTCGTTGCCATTGCAATTGGAAAATGTATGACCTGCTGAAAACTGATGTCCCATCTCATGGCAAAATATCCGGAGGGAAACGTAGGCAACATCTGTGGTATACCAACAGGTGACTCCTGCGGCTTTTCCGGCGGGAGCACATACGGATCCAAGAGAGGCTATCCCGCCAACGTCAGAGCAGGTGTTTGTAAATACGTGACCGAATTCATAAAATCCCGGAGTTATGATGGGATTTACCACGGAAGTGTTCTGACTCAGCAGGCTGCCTCCGACGTCGGCATTCTGGTAGGGGTCGGTATTGGGATTGAGCCAGATGATCAGATCGTTGCGTGCGGTCAGGTCCATGTGGATGGCAAAATCCTTTTCGTATACGGCATTGGCATAAGTCATGGCATCTGCCATTTTGGCCAGGGCGGATGATACCGTACCTCCGCCTCTCTGAGGGTCGCCGCCCCATTCGCCGGTGCATGCCAGGGCAATGCGGTATTTGTGCAATACGACGGGTTTTACGCCCATGATCTGTTCCACAACGGGTTCAGCTTCTGCATTTTGATTGGACTGATGCCTTTCTTCCGGCCGGAGAAAATAGCGTCCGTTTTCGCCACATCTCAGGGAGTTGCTCTCGGGATTGAGCGCAATGTCATAGGAATGATAGACGCCGTAATGGTTTTTGTCCTTGATGCTGAGGGGTTCCAGGATGATGTCGCCCTCGTCTGTCAGGATGTAGGCCTTCATCCAGCGATCTGTCACGATCATTCTCATATAGTTCTTGCCATCAGTACCCTTATAGGTTTTTATTTCTTGATACTTTGCCGCCAGCTCTGCCTCCATGACCGGAGACTCCATGATCTTGAACATGCGGGTGGTGCCGTCCGGCAAAGGGAGCATGATGGAAGAGGTCAATCCTTCCGAATTTTCCTTGGGTGCTTCAGAGATCAGTTTTGATCTCAGCTGGTCCAGGTCTGTCTCAAATGTGGCGTATCGATTGATCTGAGACCACTGAGGGTCCATTTGGGGAGGGGTAAGGGCTTCCTGGGAAGGTCCCATCTTTTTCCAGACAGCTGTCTGGGCATTTACGTACAGTGAAAGGAGCAGGAGTAGACTGGTAACTAACGGTTTCCTTATAAACATACTAATGTTGGATTTTAATCATCACAAAGGTAAAAAAAAAGCACGGGGTCCCAAGTTTCACCCAGTTCTGGATTTGGGTCATACCTGGTCTATAGCATATAACGTTTTAAAGCTCGTTTTGTACTGCAAAATGCAATAATAATTCTCAAAATGACTGCCGCCACAGACTTGGGTATGGGAATGCTGCCATCTTGTCAGGAAAAGCCGGCGTGGTACGGTTTATGAAGCAAAACATCGCCCGAAGCCGTATATTCCATTAATTTTGCAACCTTATACATCCATTACAATGTTCAACTTTCTTAAAAAAGTATTTGGCACCAAACAGGACAAGGATATCCGGGAATATAGCCAGGTACTGCCCAAGATTCATTCCTACCAGGAGGAATTTTCCAAATTGACACACGACGAACTGAGGAATAAAACCCTGGAATTCAGAGCCAGGATCAGGGAATACCTGTCCGGCATTGATGCAGAAATAGAAGAACTCCGCAGACGCGCCGAGGAAGAGCGCGATATTCACTACAAGGAGTCCATTTTCAACGAGGTAGATCTTAAAATCAAGGAACGCGATAGCTTGCAGGAGGAGATCCTGAGGGATATTTTGCCGGAGGCATTTGCCGTGGTCAAAGAGGCCGCCACTCGTTTTACCAGGCTGGAGTCCATCGTGGTTTCTGCCACTGACCGGGACAGGGACCTTTCTGTATCGAGGGGCTTTGTGGATCTGGATGGCGACAAGGCCATTTACCGAAACAAATGGACGGCAGCTGGAGGAGAGATCACCTGGAACATGGTGCATTACGACGTGCAGCTGATCGGAGGAATGGTGCTGCACGACGGAAAGATCGCTGAAATGGGCACCGGTGAGGGTAAAACCCTCGTGGCGACCTTGCCGGCCTACCTCAATGGACTGACTGGAAACGGCGTCCATGTGGTCACAGTCAACGATTATCTGGCGCGAAGGGACTCCGAATGGGTAGGCCCTTTGTTTGAGTTTCTGCTGCTTACCGTGGATTGCATCGACAAGTACAAACCTCACTCCCCCCAGCGTAAAAAGGCCTACGAATGCGACATCACCTATGGCACAAACAATGAGTTTGGATTCGATTACCTCAGGGACAACATGGTCAGGTCCATGGATGAAAAGGTGCAGGGCAAGCACCACTATGCGATGGTCGACGAGGTGGACAGCGTATTGATCGACGATGCACGTACGCCTTTGATCATTTCAGGTCCTATCGACGTGGACGAGGAAAGCGAGGAATACAACAAACTTAAGCCCAAGGTCGAAAGGCTGTACAGCGAGCAAAAAAGAATTGCCACCCAGTTTCTGACAGATGCCCGGAGACTGATTCAGTCTGGAAATACCGGCTACTCGGAGGGTGAAGGGGGGCTGGCTCTCTTCAGAGCCTACCGCGCTCTGCCCAAGTCCAGGCCGCTGATCAAGTTTCTCAGCGAGGACGGCATCAGAAACATCCTCCAGAAAACTGAGAACTACTACATGCAGGAGCAATCCCGCAATATGAAAGTTGCGGATGAGCCCCTTTTGTTTACCATTGATGAAAAAAACAGGCAGGTAGAACTGACCCCGCGCGGCGAAGATTTTCTTGCCACCGGGGAATCCGAGCCCAATTTCTTTTTGATACCGGACCTCGCAGAATCACTCCTCAGGATCGACGAAGATCAGCAGCTGGGCCGCGAAGACAAAATTGCCAGAAAGGAAAAGATCCTGGACGATTATGCCATCAAGTCTCAGAGGTTGCATTGCGTGAGTCAGCTTTTGAAGGCATTCACCCTTTTTGAAAAGGATGAGGAATATGTCGTCATGGAAGGGGAGGTGAAAATAGTGGATGAAGGCACCGGCAGGATACTCGAGGGCAGAAGATACTCCGATGGATTGCACCAGGCCATTGAAGCCAAGGAAAACGTAAAGGTTGGAGAACTTACCCAGACCTATGCAACGGTCACCCTGCAGAATTACTTCAGGATGTACCACAAGTTGGCAGGTATGACCGGAACTGCTGAGACAGAGGCCGGTGAATTCTGGCAGATTTACAAACTGGACGTGGTGGTCGTTCCGACCAACAGACCGGTGATTCGCGATGACCGCGATGACCTGGTTTATAAAACCGCACGGGAGAAATTCAATGCGGTCATAGACGAAATAGAAGCGTGCACCAGTGCCGGCAGACCTGTACTGGTGGGTACGACCTCCGTGGATATATCCGAGAAACTCTCCCGGATGCTGCAGATGAAAGGGATTGCCCACAATGTGCTCAATGCCAAGCAGCACCAGCGGGAGGCCGAGATCGTCGCAGAGGCAGGAAAACCGGGACGCGTGACCATTGCCACCAACATGGCCGGCCGGGGTACGGACATCAAGATCACGGATGAGGTAAAAAAGGCAGGAGGTCTGGCCATTATTGGTACCGAAAGACATGAATCCCGTCGCGTGGACCGGCAGTTGCGCGGTCGTGCCGGAAGACAGGGAGATCCTGGATCGTCCCAGTTTTTTGTATCCTTTGAAGACAATCTGATGAGGTTGTTCAATTCAGACCGGATCACCTCCATCATGGATAAATTGGGTCACAAGGAAGGAGAGGTTATGCAGCACTCGATGGTGACCAAATCCATCGAAAGAGCCCAAAAGAAGGTGGAAGAGAACAACTTCGGGATGCGGAAGCGCCTGCTGGAGTACGATGATGTGATGAACATCCAAAGGGAGGCGATCTACAAGAAAAGGGATCATGCCCTTCTGGGAGACCGTCTGGCAGTTGACCTCAACTACATGTTCATATCCACCCTGGACAATATCGTGACACAGTCCAAATCCACCAACGACTTTCAGGGTTTCATGAATGATTCAATTGGCCTGTTGGGATTTGCGCCTGAAATGGATGAGGCATTCTTCAGGGAATCCGGATTGCATGATCTTCAGGATGAATACCGCAAGCAATTTTTTGAATTTTATGAAAAAAAGGAGACCCAGATCAAGGAGATTCTCCTGCCCTATATAACGGAGGTGTTTAAGACTGAAGGCCACAGATACCAAAGGATCATGATCCCCTATGTGGAGGACCTGAGAGATCCGCTCCCCGTGTCTGCCGAGTTGGAAAAAGCGGTGAAAACGCAGGGATTCTCGATCATGCGCGATATCGAAAGGTCCGTAGCCTTGAGCATTCTGGATACTCAATGGAAGGAACACCTGCGCAACATGGACGAACTGAAGGAATCGGTGCAGGGAGCCACATTTGAGCAAAAAGATCCGCTGGTCATTTACAAAATGGAGGCCTACAAGCTATTTGAGAGTCTCGTTTACAAAATGAACCGCGAGATCAGCTCTTATCTGGCGAAGGGTAAACTGGCCGTGAACACCAACCAGGAAGCAAGGGAGGCAAAACAGGAAAAAACCGACCTGAGCCGCACACAGACCAATCGTTCTGCCGAGGAGGAAAGGATGCGCAGGGCTGCAGAGCAGGCCGGCAGGGAAAGAGCGCCACAGGTACAGACTGTCCGCAATACAAATCCCAAAATTGGCCGTAACGATCCCTGTCCCTGCGGAAGTGGAAAAAAATTCAAAAACTGCCACGGAGCTGAAGCCTTTTGACGGGATGGATGCCCATGACAGGCTTGAACAATGGCGGATGAAACACAGATCGAAATATCAAATGCAAATTGAGATCAGGATGAGGAAGATTT
>CAYXKO010000177.1:0-5631 GCA_964465435.1 uncultured Saprospiraceae bacterium
CCTCGACACGCCCATAGTCGAGTTGATCTCAGACCGGCAGGGCAGTCTGATCAGTGCATTTCGTCAGGGGGATACCCTCGTGCTTTTTCCGGCACATCCGGACGGACAGGGAGCCCTGCGCCACCAGGTGTACAAATGCACCCTGATCGACATCAGTCCGGGTGCCTGCACGGTCAGGCTTCGCGGCCGGCAGTTTGACCAAAGGCCCTATCCACCGGACACCCAGTGGGTGCTGGAGCCCGATGTGCTGGACCGCAGTTTCCTCTACATGTACGAAAACCTCTGGGAGTGGGCGGCAGCACCGGTCTCATTTCGCAGAAAGATCCTTGGCATGACTCCTGCCGATGCCGGTCCTGGTTCATCCAGAGACCTGAGTGGATTGCCCGATGGGATTGCCGGGATCATTCAAAAAGCCCTGGACGCAAAGGATTATTTCCTGATCTGGGGTCCCCCCGGCTCCGGCAAGACCAGCATCGTGATCCGTTCGCTGGTAGAACAGCTCATGATCCATTCAGACGAGAACATTCTGCTTCTTGCATATACCAACCGGGCCGTGGACGAGATGTGCGAGGCGGTGGAGAGCCTGGACGACGAAGAATTATATCCCTACATCCGCATTGGGTCCCGGTATGGGGTAGCCGATAAATTTCATCCCAGGCTGCTGGACCAAAAGCTGCGCAGGGTGGCCAATCGCCGCGAGCTCAGGCAAATGCTGAAGGGTCATCGGATTTTTACGGCCACGGTGGCCTCCATCCTGGGGAAGAAAGAGCTTTTTGAGTTGTTTAAATTCGACACGGTGATCATCGACGAGGCCTCCCAGATCCTGGAACCCAATCTGGTGGGTTTGCTTACCCGCTTTAAGAAATATATCCTGATCGGCGATCACATGCAGCTTCCCGCTGTCAGCACCCAACCTTTTGCCGGCACAATCATCGGGGATGAGGAATTGCGAAGCCTTGGATTTCGGTCTGCCAGCCATTCATTTTTTGACCGTCTGTACCACCAGTGCACGGATCGGGGATGGACGCATTCCCTTGCGATGCTGACCCGTCAGGGCCGCATGCACCGGGATATCATGGCCTTTCCTTCAGAGCGTTTTTACGACAGTCGCCTCGAACTCATGGATGATGGTCCCACATCCCGTCAAATAAAGCCATTAAGCGAACGATTCCCCGTCACAGCCGGGACAGAGGCTGCAATTCTTGCCCGGAGCCGTACCATTTTTGTACCGGTGCCGGCCGATGACTCAGGCTCATTTTCAAAAGTCCAGCCCGATGAAGCTTTTTTGGTTGCCCGCCTGGTGCGCGAGATCAAAAAGCTCTACGAGCTCAACAATCTGCCATTTACGGATCAGAGCATTGGCATCATGTCTCCTTACCGGGCTCAAAACGCGGAGATCCTCGTTTCCCTGATCAAAACCGGGATCGAACCCGTGACTCAGATCAAAATCGATACGGTGGAGCGCTACCAGGGCAGTGCGCGGGAGGTCATCATCTTCTCCTGTTGCGCACACAGTGCCGGCCAGCTGGCGCAGATCAGCCAGTCCGAGTCAGACGGCATCAACAGAAAATTGAACGTAGCGCTCACGCGTGCCCGCGAACAGGTCATTGTACTGGGAGATCCGGAGATTCTCAACCACTCACCGGATTTCAGCAGGCTGATGGAAATGTATGACTGGTGGAAAAGGGATAGTTAGTTTAGGAAAGTAGCTGTATTTCCCGGTGCAAAGCAGAAGGATCCTGGTCCTACCTTATCCCCAGCAACTTATGCGTTTGCAGGCTGAGCCGCCAACGGGGATGCGCCATGCAGTATGCGATCGCCGCTTCCGTATTGGATGGTAAAAAAGGCCCATCCATGGGCTGGATGAAGAAATGGCTGAAATCCAGGTCTTCAAATTCCGAGGGATCCAGTTTGGTCTGGGGATAAACAAACTTGAGTTCGTCCCCTTGGGTGACTTTAACGGGCAAACCCGGTTTGGGGCTCATGCAAACCCAGTCCACTCCCTCCGGCACTTCCAGGGTGCCATTGGTCTCTATGGCGATTTCAAAGCCATGACGATGCAGGCATTCGATCAGCTCCTGATCCAGCTGCAACAGGGGTTCGCCGCCGGTGCACACCACGTATTTCCCTCCCGGATCTGCGACCGGCCACAAGGCAT
This sequence comes from uncultured Saprospiraceae bacterium, assembly GCA_964465435.1. Taxonomy (GTDB): domain Bacteria; phylum Bacteroidota; class Bacteroidia; order Chitinophagales; family Saprospiraceae; genus Vicinibacter. Next base: position 2,159 of record CAYXKO010000177.1, read on the forward strand.
TCACAGTCTCAGCCAGGCTTTCGGCTCCTTTGTATTTACCCCCCAGGGTGCCATCCGTGCCGATGAAATCCGTATCGCAAAAATTGCATATCGCCTCCGCCCGGTCCTCTTCGCGGCCGCTCCACAGATTGCAGCCCGCAAAGCGCAGGAACACAGCCGGCCGGCCGGCCTGGGCGCCCTCACCCTGCAGGGTGTAAAATATTTCCTTGACGGAATAGGTTTTCATTTTTTCCAATTCTGCAAATGCTTTTCCCTGAATTCTCTCAGGCTGGTGACTGAAATATCCTGGATCGGCTCATTGTGTTCATCCCTGAAATCTGCCCCCAGTGCGACCGTCGTCAGGCCTCTGCTTCTTCCCATCTGCATGTCAGTGATGCTGTCTCCTATGATCACGGATTCGTCAAAGGATATCTCCGGAAAATCAAGTTTAGCCCGGTCCAGCATCCCGGCCATGGGTTTGCGGCAGCTGCATCCCTCTTCCTTGCGATGGGGACAATGGTAGATCCTGCGAAAGCGGACTCCCAGAAAATCCAGGGTCAGGCTCATGTATTCGTGGATCTCTTCCAGGTTTTCCTCAGTCATCAGACCCTTGCCAATCCCCGCCTGGTTGGTGACCACAAATATGTTTTCAAAAAAAGGAGCGATCCGGTGCAATTCTTCGAGGGTTTCTTCTCTGAACCTGAATTCAAGCAATTTTTTTACGTAGTCGCCGGGTATCAACTCATTGATGACCCCATCGCGGTCCAGGAAGAGATTTTTGATCCGCCTGTCCCGATGGAGGTATTGATTTATAAAAGTTTCAGCCCTGTGGTAGTCCTCGGGCACTCCGATGTCAATAAAAGGGACATCGGTGACCATGCCGAATATTTCGTCCTTTGATGCCAGTTTTGCCATCAGATCTTTTTCAAAGGAAAAAACTTCCGGCAGGTTCTGAGATATCATCCATGTGCGGTCTATGCAATAAATGCCGCCGTTGATGATTCCGTATTCGATTTTTCTTTTTTCGTGGAATTCCCGGATCCGCTGATCCGGATCCGCGATCACCGTACCGTAGCGATCGGGGGCAGGCATGGGCTTTAAGCCAAGGCTGATCCTGGCCTGGGTCCTTTTATGAAAGGACTGAAGCTTGTCCAGGTTCATTGGAAAATAGGTGTCCGCATTGACCACAAAGACCTGTTCCGAGGTGCATGACTGCATGGATCTTAGAATGGCCCCTCCGGTACCCAAAGGGGTATCTTCCAGGACATAGGATGCTTTGATATCCGAATAGTGTTCACTGACGAAATCCATGACCTGTTGGGCGCGGAAGCCCAGAGAAAATACAAAGTGTTCCGTCTTCTGGCTGATCAGGTAGTCCAACAGGTATTTGAGGAATGGATGCTTGCCGACAGGTGCCAGGCACTTGGGCAAACCGGGGATCAGATGGCTGAGGCGAGTCCCCAGTCCTCCTGCCAGAATGATGCATTCTCTCAAAACAAAAGATTAAGATATATCGAAAAAAGATTCCTCTACGCGCTGACAGATGGCGTGACCAATGAGGATGTGGCATTCCTGTATCCGCGGGGTGTCATCTGAAGGCGCGGGAATCCAGATCTTGCTGCAATCTTTCATTTTTCCTCCCTTGCTGCCTGTAAGGGCAACGGTGGTCATGCCCAGTTGACGGGCAGCCTCCAGGGCCAGGACGACGTTTTTCGAATTGCCGGAGGTGCTGATCCCAACGAGTACGTCTTCCTTTCTCCCTATGCCGGAGATCAGTCTGGAATACACCACATCGTAGCTGTAATCATTGGCTACCGCCGTCAGGTAGGAGGTATTGGTGTGGAGGGCTTCGGCCGGAAGCGCTTTGCGGTCAGTATAAAAGCGTCCGGAGAACTCGGCAGCCAGGTGCTGGGCATCCGCGGCGCTGCCGCCGTTGCCGCAGAAATAGATCCTGCCCCCGCCACGGAGGGATTGGAGGATCTCCCGGGAGGCATCCAGAATTTTGATCAGGGTGGCCTCATCCTGGAGTAGCCTTTGCTTGGTCGCAATGGAATCGCTGATGATATTTTTAAGTTTGAGCATAAATCAACCGTTCATTTTCCAGCTTCTGGCCCCGCCCGGGGTAAACTGGTATTTGATAAAATAACCTCCAAACTCCTGCAAGGTTTTGAGGACCCCGTAACGCGTATTGCCCGGGCAGTAGAAAAACATAAATCCGCCCCCGCCGGCTCCGGATATTTTACCTCCCGTGGCACCCGCCTTTTTGGCAGCCAGGTAGATTTCATCCAGCCTCGAGTTGCTTACGTTTTGCGCCATCCTTTTCTTGTGTTCGAATCCGAAATTCAGGATCTCTCCGATCTCGTGCAGCCTGCCCCGCAGCAAAGCGTTTTTCATCATGCGGCTTTGTTCCTTGAGCTGATGCATGGCCTCTATGGATTCCGCTTTGTTTTCCATTACGTTCTTTTGCTGTTCGCTGATGATCTGAGCAGAACTCCGGCTGGAGGATGTGTAATAGAGCACCAGATTGTTTTCCAGTTCATTGATGTACTCGTATTTGACGCGGAGTGGATTTACGATCACCTGGTCGTCGCCATAGAATTCCATGTAATTGACGCCACCGAAAGTGGCGGCGTACTGGTCTTGTTTTCCGCCTGCGAGATTGAGGTCTTTCCTTTCGATTTCAAAGGCGAGGTGTGCCAGGTCGTAGTCGCCCATGGGAATGTTGAGCATTTCAGAAAAGACCTTGAGCATGGCGACCATCAGGGTGGACGAGGTACCCAGGCCACTGCCCGGCGGTACATCCATGAAGGTGGTAAGGCGTAAGCCCTGATGGCTGATCCATCCATCGCGGAGGAGTCGGTTGTACAGGCCGCACTGCAGGTCAAGCCCCGTATTGACGGGCACTTCGCGGCCCGCCTCGAACTCCAGGATCAGATTCTGGTCGATGGATTCAAAAATGACCTTTTCTTCCTTGAGGGGTTCTATGCTGGCATGTGCGTACAGGGAAATGGTTGCGTTGAGGATGGCGCCGCCATACAGATCGCTGTATGGGCTGACGTCCGTGCCGCCCCCTGCGAGTCCCAGGCGGAAAGGCGCTTTACTTCTCCAGATCATGGTAAAGTTTTTGAATGGTGTGGACCAGTGTGGTCCAGCTTAATTTTTGTTTTTCCCTGAGTATGGATTCGTGGAAAATACCAGGATCCTGCTTAAAGAATTCGACCATGGCTGCTGCAATGGCCGTGGGGTTGGGTTCGCAGACCAAACCTACCTTTCCATGAGGCACCAGTCTGGGCAATGCCCCTACGTTGGTCACGATCATGGGTTTTTCAAAATGGTAGGCAAGGGGCGTGACTCCGCTCTGCGTGGCATTCCGGTAGGGTTGTACCACGACATCCGCTGCGGACAGATAATACTTAACGGCGCTGTCCGAAATGAAATGGGTATGCAGATAGATCCGGTCGGCTATTCCATATTTTTCGATGAGTTCCAGGTAT
>CAYXKO010000178.1:0-5603 GCA_964465435.1 uncultured Saprospiraceae bacterium
GGCATAGGTTTTCGTGCTTAGTTTGTATTTGCTCATTTTGTAAAAACAAGAATGGATCGTGATAAGTTCGCTTACTTGTATCCCAGGATCTTGAGCATGTCTTTTGAGCTCTGCTCGTCGCTGTACAACCAGTCCTTGAGGTTGCCATTCTCATCGCGGTCCACGAGGATGTGTTTGGGCGAGGGGATGAGACAATGCTTGATGCCTCCGTATCCGGACAGTGCGTCCTGGTATGCGCCGGTGTGAAAAAATCCGAGGTATAATTTCTCCTTGTCATCCCGTTCGTAACTCGGCAGAAAAAGCTGCTGGTTTTGCGCCTCCGTATTGTAGTAATCGGAGTTGTCGCAACTCAGCCCTCCTATGTTTACGCGCCGGTATTCGTTGTGCCATTTGTTGATGGGCAACAGGATGAATCGCTCTGCAATACCCCAGCTGTCCGGGAGGGTGTTCATGAGGGAATTATCCACCATGTACCAGATCTCAGAATCGTTCTGCTGTTTTTGTTCGAGCACAGAAAATACGGTGGCACCGCTTTCGCCCACGGTGTATTTTCCGAATTCCGTATAGATATCCGGCTCGTCGATGCCTTCCTCTTCGCAGGCTTCCTTGAGCAGGGAGACGATCTGATGGATCATGTATTTGTAGTCGTATTCAAACCCGAGGGAATTGCGGATGGGCAGTCCTCCGCCTATGTTGATGGCCTGGAGTTCGGGAAAACTGCGCTTGAGCTCGATGTAGGTTTTGATTCCCTTTTTCAGCTCGCCCCAGTAGTAGGTGGTATCCTTGATGCCGGTGTCCACAAAAAAGTGCAGCATGTACAGCTGGAATTTTGTCTGGTTGGCGAAATTGTCCTTGCAGAACTGAACCACTTCGGATGAACGAATGCCCAGCCTGGATGTGTAAAATTCGAACATGGGCTCTTCCTCGGTAGCTACGCGGACACCCATTTTGCAGGGTTTTTGCATGAGCTGGTCAAAGGCATCAAATTCGTATTTGTTGTCTAGCACCGGAATGACGTTTTCAAAACCGTCGTTGACCAGCGCTGCGATGTTTTTGAGGTACTGGGTTGGCTTGAATCCATTGTTGACTATGATCTTGTCCTTGCCGATCTTCCCGTTCTTGTAGAGGTTGCGGATCAGGTCGATGTCAAAGGCCGAAGAGGTCTCGATCTGCACATCGTGCTGCAGGACCTCTTCCAGCACGTAGCTGAAATGGCAGCATTTGGTGCAGTAGCAGTAAAAATACCTGCCTTTGTAGTTGGTGGATTTGATGGACCTGTTGAAAAAGTTCTTTGCCTTTTTGATCTGGTCACCGATCTTGGGCAGGTAGGTCATCTTGAAGGGCGTCCCATACTTTTCTATGAGCACCATCAGGGGGATGCCGTTGAAAATGAGCTGGTCCTTTTCCAGGTCAAATCCCTCCTGAGGAAAATAGTAGGACTGGTCTATGAGGTCAAAATACCGGTTGTGCAACATGGGCTTTGGAAAAAGAGTGGTTTGAATGAATGGATATGGAGATAACTGGCAATTTGCGAGGATCTTCCTTCTGATCGGGGCTCAGAATAATTCGTGCATGATATGGAAGGGGTGTGGACATCGGCCGGTCCCGGACTTATTGGGGAGCCCCGTTTTGAATCCAACACTCCAGCACCCGGATCACCGATGCATCGAGCTTCACGCCCGTGGGTGGCATGGGCACACAACCGGCCTCGTGGTTGATGGCACAAAGGATCCTGCTGCCCTTGGCATTGACCGCTGCACTGGCCGTGGCGTAGCTCGAAAAGTCAATTCCGGACTGAGGAGCGGGGCCGGCGTGGCAGCCGCTGAGTGCGCAGTTGCCATCCAGATGAAGCTTAACGGTAGTACTGTAGGTGGCCAGCACTCCGGTACAGGAATCGTTGTTGCTTTCTTCTTCGCAGGAGACGCTCAGCATAAGTGCAGTAAAGCACAAAACAGCAGCCGGTAAGGATCTTTTCATCAAGGGTTGTCTATTGGGGGACAAATGTAAATCATCTGCACAAACCGAACGCTGAAAATTGAAGATGCTGAGCGGAATTTTTATATGTTTACCGCCCAAACAAAAGAGAAGGCATGAAATCTATTTTCAGAAGAAAGCGGACAGAGGATATTCTGGCGGCACGCGACGAGCACGGCAGCCTGCACAAGGTCCTGTCTGTGCGGGACCTGACGGCCCTGGGCATTGCGGCGATCGTGGGCGCTGGTATTTTCAGCACCATCGGAACGGCAGCATCCGAAGGCGGGCCCGGCGTGGTATTTCTCTTTCTCTTCACGGCGGCGGCCTGCGGACTGGCGGCCTTTTGCTATGCGGAGTTTGCAAGCATGCTTCCGGTGTCGGGCAGCGCTTACACCTATTCCTACTTTGCCTTTGGCGAGCTGATGGCCTGGATCATAGGCTGGGCGCTCATCATGGAATATGCGATTGGCAACATCACCGTGGCCATCAGCTGGAGCGATTATTTCTGCGGACTGCTCGAGGGCCTGGGGCTTAAATTGCCCATGTGGATGCAGATGGATTATCTGAGCGCTCGCTCGGGATATCTGGAGGCAGAGACCCTGATGCGCGCAGGTCAGGATGTGGCAGGCCTGGAGTCCGGCCTTCGGCTGGCCCACGAGGCTTATCTATCAGCGCCCGTGATCGCAGGTTTTCACCTGGTACTGGACATTCCGGCCCTGCTGATCATTGCAATGATCACCTGGCTCGTGTACCGGGGCATCCGCGAATCCCGCACGGCGAGCAATCTGATGGTGGTGATCAAGATCGCGGTGGTGATCCTGGTGATCGTCGTGGGCGCATTTTATGTCAATCCGGACAATTGGTCCCCTTTTGCTCCCAATGGCGTGGGAGGCATCCTCAGAGGCGTGTCAGCAGTATTTTTTGCATACATCGGTTTCGATGCCATCTCCACCACCGCGGAGGAATGCCGGGATCCCCAGCGCGACCTGCCCCGGAGCATGATGTACGCCATCCTGATCTGTACGGTCCTGTATGTGTTGATTGCCCTGGTGCTGACCGGCATGGTGCCCTATGGAGACCTGGCGGTGGGAGATCCCCTGGCCTTTGTTTTCAGCAAGCTCGACATGCCCTGGATGAGCGGCATCATCGCCGTGAGCGCCATTGTGGCGATGGCTTCCGTTTTTCTGGTGTTTCAGCTGGGACAGCCCAGGATCTGGTTTTCCATGAGCCGCGACGGATTGCTTCCGCCCGTTTTCAGAAGACTTCATCCCCGGTACAAGACCCCATCCTTTGCAACGATCGTGGCCGGTGTCCTGGTGGCCGTGCCTGCGCTTTTCCTGAATCTGACCACCGTGACGGACCTCTGCTCCATAGGCACCCTGTTTGCCTTCGCGCTGGTTTGTGGTGGCGTGCTGATGATCCACGGACGCACGGACCTGCCACCGGCCAAGTTCAGGACGCCTTACATCAACTCCCGTTGGATCTTGCCGGTGCTCGTGCTGGCAGGAGCCGGACTGATCTGGCGTTTTGAGCGGGAAGCCACCCTGGCATTTTTTCAAAACGAACCCCGCGTGGTGGGCGTATCCGACCTCCTCTCTGAGCTGGACACCATTCAGCTCGACCAGCTCGGCAACCACATCATGTATTACCATCCCATGGAATACAAGGCCGCAGGCGCGACCGTGCCGGCCTACCTGCAAAGCATCGGACAGGATGAGAGCATAGCCCTGTTTAAAAAACTATCCCTGCCCCACAAGCTGATTTACGAAAGCGCCTGGGAAAGTTTCTCTCACCGGATCCCCATGTGGATCTTTTTGCTGGTGCTGCTCGGATTTACCATCCTGGCATTCTGGAAAAATCTTTCGCTCATCCCCGTTTTGGGTTTGCTCTGCTGCGTTTATATGATGGCCCAGATCCCCGTGCACAACTGGCTGGGCTTCGGCATCTGGCTGGTCACCGGCCTCGTCATCTACTTTGGTTATGGTTACAGGCACAGCAGTCTGGCGAAGGTCAGGGATGTTTGATTTGAGATCATTTTAAGGCAGGCTTGACCTCTTACTGTCAGGAGGGATTTTCATGAATTCAATTTCCTGCAAATTACATCCTGCCGACTTCCAACAGGCTTGAAAGCATAGATTGCCTGAATTGATTTCCTGAGGGGAACTGAAATAAAACCTGGTTCCTGCACATAGCCGCACGCAGTCCATGCATTTAGCTTTGCGAAGCCAATCTATTTGTTCAGCAGCAGGTCCAAGCTACCGCCGATTATTTTGGATCATCCCGCGAAGGAAGGGATTATCGCATTCCCGGGTAATCCCGTTCAATTCTCTGCCTTGATGATTTTCAAAGTACCCAGTTGGGTCCTGATCAGGTAGATGCCAGCCTCCAGATGGGCAAGATCTATTTCCGGTCCCTGTCCTTTTGCGATCGGACGGGCAAATAGATCCAACAATACCCAGGTGCCGGTATATCCGTCCAGAAAAGCTGTGCCCCTCACCGGATTGGGCCAGATGCGGAGGGTTCCATTTTCTTTCGGGTCTCCGGTGGAGCTGACCGATCCGCAGCCGTTTTCAATAAACTTCAGGCTCATGTCGTTGATGTCCGCCTTGAGGCTGTGATCGGCGTAGGTGACCTCCAGCTGCTTCAGGACCGCATCGCGTTGCTCTGCAGACAGGCTGAGGATGACGGGGAACTTTGACGGATTCGCGACCACAAAGGCAACCAGTTGGTTGGGCGCCAGCCTCAAAAAATGATTGCTGTCGAGGCCGTTGTTGTTTTTGATCTCGTTGAAGATCGCTATGGAAAGGGATTCCGTGATGAGGGGAGACCGGTCAAATCGCTCTGCGTACAGTGGCGCCTCCAGTTGTTCGTGCAGGCGGGCACAGGCTCCCCGGTCCAGATAATTTTGGATGTTGACGCGTGCCGCTGCATTGCCCACAGGGCCTACGCCCGGATTGTTGTCGTTTTCGTTGATGGAGATCAGGTAGGGCACCTGGGCCAGAGGATTTTTGGACAACTGCTCGCTGCCGCTGGAGGTGTGGTTGATGGCCGCTTTCCATCCCAGGGTATTGGCTATGAATTCCGTAAACGCACCTCCTGCGGACCATCCGATCGCCGCATGGGGCGTGCTGGGGCCAAAGAAGTTGCGGGCGATCAGCGTGTCTCGGATGGCGCGCACATTGGCGATGTCCACCAACGTCGAGTCGATGCCATAGGACCAGCGGAGGTTTCCGTCGTTGTCAAAGTCGATGTCAAATTCGCTTTCCTCGCTGGTCAGGGCCACCACCGCATAGTCATTCACCATGAGCAGCTGGATCATCTGCCGGGTGTCTGGATCGCTGATCAGGCTCAGGGCATTGCCGTTGGTGCCGTGGAAAAACCAAACCACGCCCCTGATCCTGCTTTTGTCCGATGGGGCGTAGGCATAAAACCGCTTCATGCGCTCCTTGCCCCGGGTAGTGTACAGGTTCATGACCATGTCCGGCTGCAGGTCGGCATAATTTGCGGTGACTGTGATGTTTCTGGCGGGCATGGTCAGCCGGCTGTGGTATTCGCGGGGAGATTCCAGGTGGGAAGTGTCGCCGCTCCAATGCGTAAACACCTTGCCGTCGATTTGCCTGGACCAGATG
>CAYXKO010000179.1:0-5576 GCA_964465435.1 uncultured Saprospiraceae bacterium
CTCTTGTGCCATTCAGTCCAGTCAGCCCCCGCCAGTCCGGCAAAAAAATCTAGCAGTTTGTTGTATACCGGAATAGAGGTGGAAAAACTGATCAGACCGGCGCTGAAAAGTAGGGTCAAGGCGCCAATGAACATCCAGAACTCCCTTGAACTCAGGGCCTCTTCCTCTTTCATCCTTGGGATGTGTGGGTTAGCCCTTAGGTAAACCCCAATGGGGGCAAGCAAAGAGACGGCAATAAAAAACAACAATTGCCAACCCAGCCCCAGACCTGTAAACGCATGCACGCTGGTATCTCCAAGCACACCGCTGCGCGTTAGATAGGTGGAATATATAACTAATGCGAATGCCAGTGAATAAAACAAGAAACTAGCCCTGACAGAGTAACGGGTGTGTTGGGCGATCAAATGTGCATGGATTCCGGCAATCAGCACGAGCCAGGGTACCAGCGACATGTTTTCGACCGGGTCCCACGCCCAGTAACCGCCAAAACTGAGCGCTTCGTACGCCCAGGCCCCGCCCATTAAAATTCCAAGTCCAAGTATAGATGCGGATAACAGACTCCAGGGCAAAGCCGGGTTGAGCCATTCTTCGTATTTGCCCAGCAAAAATCCGGAGATGCCGTAACACACAGGAATGACCACAGAGGCAAACCCCAGGAAGAGGGTAGGGGGGTGAATCAGCATCCAGTAGTTTTGCAGCAGGGGATTCATGCCATTCCCTTTGATGAGGGAAACGTAATCGGCATTTTTGAAGATGGGAATGTCCATGGTTTGCCTGAGGAGAAGAAAAGGATTGCTCCCTATGCGGGTCTCTCCAAAATAAACCCCGAGGATCATGCTGACCAGAACGAGCTGGACACCAAACAATACGCCCAGATTGCTGATGACAAAAGGATCTTTGCGCCTGATCAGAAAAAATCCAAGGACGAGATTCCAGAACATCCACAGCAAAAAGGATCCTTCCTGTCCTTCCCAAAATGCAGACAAGATGTATTTCATCGGCAGGTCATCAGATACGTGTTCCCAGACGTAATGGTACTCGTATCTGAGATCCGACATCATCCACAGGATCATGCCAATGACCCCAAGGATTGAAACAACGTGAAAATAAAATCCTCCTTTGATCCAACTTTCCCAGGAAGTCCTTGAGTCCCCGGGGGACTTGAAATACAAGATGCTGGAAATGAGAACGAAAAGAGCTGAAAAAAAAGAAGAGATAATAAAAAAATGACCCGTGGACTGAATCCAAAGTTGTTCGCCCACATACTTTATTTCCTGCATGAGCGCTTAACTTTCGCTTTTGATGTAAACTTCTTCGTCTTTGTATTTGGATGGGCACTTCAGAAGCACGTCCTTGGCAATGAATTTTTCGCCATCCATTTTGCCTGTGACCACAATTTGCTCCGACAACTCAAAGTCCTGTGGTTTGGCAGCTTTTAATATCACCTGAACGGTTTCTCCGGACTTATCTGTCACAAAAAAACTAAACCTGTTTGGGTCTTTAACAGGATCGTATTCCATATCCTTGTCCTTGGCCAACTGACCGACAATTTTAACGGTTTTTCCGTTTTGGCGGGCATCCTGAAAACTGGAGTAGCTCGTGATGTCCTTGGATGCGGATACTAGGACAGCTATGCCAGCAATGATCAAAATAAGTCCGATTATTAAACTTCTTTTCATGATACAAAAATAACGCATTTCAGTCAGATTTGGTTTTTGGGTATCCTCACTGGGCCGGCTTAAAGATATTTCAGTTCATATTCCGAAAAATTGAAAGTTGAATGTGTTTTATTTTGTATCATTGTATTGGAAAATGTCTACTCTCCTAAACATTAATGACAATGAATAAAGTCTTATCGACCCTATTGCTGGTATTGATTTTCAATGGATTGACCGCTCAGGGACTGCCTGAGATCTGTGGTCACGTGCACCTGATGGACCAGGGTGAATTGTTTCAGCCGGGCTATAAGGAGGCTGTCCGGCAGGCATTTGAGCAGTCAAAGTCCGTCCTTCATCAGAGAACTCCCGGATTGTACAGAATTCCCGTGGTCTTCCATGTGGTGTGGAATACCTCCTTTCCCGCTCAAAATATCCCGGATAGTTGCATCCACCGTCAGGTTCAGATCCTCAATGAGTGCTTCAGGGCAAAAAATTCCGATAAGGATCAACTCAGGCCGGTTTTCGGTTTTGGAGCGAGTGACAGTGAAATTGAGTTTTATCTGGCCGATAAGGATCCTTCAGGGAATCCCAGCTCCGGCATAGTCAGGAAGTCAACATCCTCGAGGTTCACCATCAATCCTCTGGTCGGGGTCAATATTGATATGAAGTCATCTTCCAGGGGAGGCAGTGATCCCTGGCCCGTAGATCGCTATCTGAATGTTTGGGTTGTTAATATGCCCTTGAACTTCTTAGGTCAGGAGCAAGTGGCGGTCATTGGTTTTGCGACTCCTCCGGCAAATTTGCCTAACTGGCCATCCAATGTGACGCAGGGCATAGGAGCGGATGGGATCGTCATGCAGTTTCATTTTATCGGCGACAATAACCCCAATTTTCGAAATCTTCCTGCCAGCTTTTCGATTGCAAACAGGGGTAGGGCTTTGGTTCACGAAACGGGTCATTACCTGGGACTTAGGCATATTTGGGCTGACAAAGGCAACCCTCTTTTGGGAACACCCTCCTGCACCAACAGCCAGGGGCAAAGAGAAGATGATGGAATGGAGGATACCCCCTATTGCGGTGGAAACTCTCAGACTTCCGGGTGTAATCCGGATAAAAATACCTGCACTGAAGGCAGCCCGGATCTTCCGGATATGTGGGAAAACTTTATGGATTATGCCGAAGAGGGCTGCCAGGTCCTGTTCTCTCCGCAGCAAATTGATTTTATGCGGACCGTCCTGGATACCCGAAGGAAACAGCTGGTTAGCTGGAATGAACCATCTAAAACTGATGATTTCGAACAGGCGGCCTCCATTCGTCTTTTCCCTAATCCGGCCTCTCTCTCAGTGCGCCTGGAATGGAATGAAAAATTGAATCCGGATTTTTTGGAGATACTCGATGTGACAGGTAAGCATGTCCGATCGCTCCGGGTGAAGGGAAGGACTTCCATGGAACTTGAATTGTATGAATTTTCCAATGGGCTTTACCTCACCAGGTTGCTGGATTCTTTTGGCAAGAACCTCGGGGCCACCAGGGTTTTGGTTCAGAAATAGTTTTTCCTCGTCGGATAAAAACATTTGACATGAATGAATTGCGGCATTTGTCTATGATCCTGGCCCTGTGTTTGGGTTTTTCAGATTTGCTCAATGCCACCCATATCGTAGGGGGCGACATTACGTACAGATGCCTTGGCAATGACCGGTATGAAATTTCACTAACGGTAAGACGGGATTGTATCAATGGTAATCCGGGCGCACAGTTTGATGATCCTGCCCATCTTGGCATTTTTGACGGCAACGGTATGCTGTTGTGGGAACTTGGCGTTGGAGGCGTTCTGCGAATGCCCTTCAGGCCGGATGATACCCTGAATGAAGTGGTTACCACCCGGTGCGGGTTGATCGGAGGTGATATTTGCGTGCACACCACCACCTACGTGGACACTCTGACGCTCCCTTTTCGGGATGAGGGTTACATTCTTGCCTATCAGCGATGCTGTAGGAATTTTACCATTTCAAATATTGTGGACCCCCTTACGGTGGGTTCGACTTTTACTGTCAGGATCAGATCTGAAAGTCTGAAATTGTGCAACTCCAGTCCAACTCTGAATGCCTGGCCTCCCGTTTATGTTTGCGGGGATGCTCCTCTCGATTTTAACCTGAAAGCCACGGACGAAGAAGGGGATTCCCTCGTTTATGAAATATGCAATCCGCTTTCAGGCGCGGATCAACTGGACCCTCGCCCTACGACTCCATCCAACCCTCCGTATGCGCCGGTGGCGTTTAAATCGCCCTACAGCCTTGCTGATGTGATCGGAGGTTCTCCCAGGTTGAATATCGGGCAGCAGGACGGAAGGATGCGGGGATATGTCCAGCCTCCGATTACCCAATATCTGGTGGCTTATTGCGTCCGGGAATACAGAAATGGGATTTTGCTGTCTGAGCTACAAAGAGAGTTTCAGATAAATGTCAGGACCTGCGTTTCCAACGCAGTGGCTGACTTTGACTATACACTGAACAGGTGTTCAGATCCGGTGACCATCCAGTTCAAAAACAAATCTGTCGCCCCCAACTCATCTCTGCGGTTGACCCACTGGGTTTTTCAGTGGAATGGCATCACAAGGACCAGCGCAGATCTGAACCCCTTTCTGACCCTTTCAGACAGCGGTGTGGTCAGGGTGCGTTTGTTTGCGGAATCTAGGGAAGGATGCAGGGATACCGCGGAAGCGTTTATCCGGTTCAGTCCGATCATTCCCGACCTGACAGGAGATACGGTCCGCATTTGTGCCGGGGACAGTGTTAAACTTTTGAAATCATATGATCCCTCCTTAAGCTATCGCTGGAGTCCGTCTGTTGGGCTGAGCTGTACCGATTGCCCCGAAGCTGTGAGCGGCATCAGGTCTGACATTACCTACTTTCTTCAGATTTCAGATGGTAGCTGTGAGAGAAAGGATTCCGTCAGGGTAATGGTCAATCCCTGTCAGCTGGATACCTGTGCGGTGATAGTGCGCCAGAAATGCCTGCCCGGCGGAACTGTAGAGCTCAGGGCGGAAAATGGATTCGGACAATTGATACAGGCGAAGGCCAGGAAGCATGAATTGTTTTGGTACATCAAGCCGACTCAAGGACAGGCACCGTATTCCATCAGGGATCGCAACCCGGTAGTCCTGAAAGCAGGATCTGAATTTAGCCTGACCTCCAAAATTTATTCCTGGCAAAAGGGTTTGCCAAAAAGTATCGAATATGCCGATATTTGTCAAAGAAGGTTGAGCCTTGTAGCCGACACCATTTGCTCCGGTCCCTGTGATGAAATGGAGTTTATTCTGTCCTCCTGTGAGGATCGTTATGACCTGGCAAACGGACTGGATTTCCCTCCTTCCTTGTGTCAGTCCATTTGCTGGAACGAATGTGAATACATCATAGCCCTGTTTGAAAAGGATGGCAGGCTGATCGATCCGTCTTCATACGAAATCAGGTGGTCCAATGGCAGTAATGGCTCCCATGTCAGGCTGATGGGGCCTTATTATGACAACTTAACGGTTGAGGTTCGCAGGGGCGATTGCGTCTGGTATGGCAGATACATCAGGTCCTGTCCGGTAAAGCCGGCGAATGGATTGTTTTCCATCAAAAGCAATCTGACGGAGGATGGTGTTGGAGAATGGCATTCAGAGGGCTTGGGAATCTCCGGACTCAGGATTGGTCCAAATGACCTGCAACCTGGGCGTTCCTCATCTGATTCTGACCTTCGCATATTCCCAAGCCATTTTAATCAAGAGACTTATCTGGAATTGGGTAAATCCATTCAAAAACAGGAGGTTCAGCTGGAAGTGTTTCATATTTCGGGAATCAGGACAGGGCATATGATCACAAATGCACAGGGTTCAGATGTTCTGAAACTGGAATCTCACCTGTGGCCCATGGAGGG
>CAYXKO010000180.1:0-5539 GCA_964465435.1 uncultured Saprospiraceae bacterium
CTCCACGGAGATGGCGTACGGGTCATTGCGCTGTGGGTGGATGACGCATACGATGCATTTGAGCAGACGGTCAAAAGAGGAGCGAGGCCATTCTGCATGCCCGAAACTCTTAAGGATGAATTTGGTGAGATCAGAAGGTCCGGGATTCATACCTATGGCGATACCGTGCATATGTTTATTGAAAGAAAGAACTACAAAGGTGTATTCCTGCCGGGTTTTGAAGCCTGCGACAGCGATTACAAACCGGGCGTGACCGGCTTGAAATACATAGACCACATGGTGGGCAATGTGGAGCTCGGCCAAATGAACCTCTGGGCGGAATTTTATGCCAGGACCATGGGATTTGCCAATCTGATCACCTTTGACGACAAGGATATTTCTACAGAATATACGGCCTTAATGAGCAAGGTCATGTCCAATGGCAACGGATACGTAAAGTTTCCGATCAACGAACCTGCCATCGGAAAGAAAAATTCTCAGGTTCAGGAATACCTTGACTTCTATCGGGGTCCCGGATGTCAGCACATTGCTGTGGCAACGGATGACATCGTTTTTACCATTTCTGAGATGAGGAAAAGGGGAGTTGAGTTTTTGTACGTGCCGGGATCCTATTACGACACGGTCAGGGACAGGGTAGGGATCATTGAAGAAGATCTGGATGAACTCAAAAAATGGGGCATCATGGTGGACAGGGACGAAGAAGGATACCTGTTGCAGATTTTTACAAAACCGGTGGAAGACAGGCCTACCTTGTTCTTCGAAATAATCCAAAGGAAGGGAGCAAAGTCATTTGGCAAGGGCAATTTCAAGGCACTTTTCGAGAGTATTGAAGCTGAACAGGCCAGGAGAGGCACCCTGTAAAATCCAATATTGCGGCCATCTTGAATCTTAGGGGCTTGGATCTATCCTACAGGAGGGCCCTTTACAAGGTGCCTGATTTGGGGCTGTGCATTCAGGTGGGTGATGTCTGCAAGAGTTTGGATAAGATCCTGATTTCAAGTGGGCAGACCGGATGGGCGTTTTTGACTCCCTGCAATCCCGGTTCGAGGGTTTTGACTCTTCAGGAAAATGAAATTCGCATCCTGTCATTCATACCTGAAATTTTAAAATATAGGAATTGGAAGGGTTTTGGAGAAGACCCCGAGGGGAAATGGGCTCCGGAATCATCTTTTTTGGTTGTGGGCATATCGCTTCAGGATGCCCTGGATCTTGCGAAAAGGTATGGCCAGTTTGCCTTCCTGTATGGTAGGTATCAAGGACCGGCCAGCTTGGTTTGGACAGGTTTGTTATGACTGTGTAATATAGATTAACTGAATTTCCGTTTGTTTTTAAAACTTAAGTTCAAGGTTAAGTTTTTCCAGGTAGGTGAACCGAACCCGGCTAACTGCCTGTGCAAATCAATCCTCTGAATCATAGGCTTTTGTGATGGTCGTTGGAATGAAAACCAGGGAGCGTTTCCTTGTATACAGCATGGATCTTTATGAAATTTTTGAGAGTAATTATTTGAAAAAGATAAAGCATATGTAATTATTAATGAAGCATATACATATTTAAAAATAAAATATTAAACACTTTATTTGGACATGTGTCCTTTGGGTGTTATTTTTGTATTGGTAATTGATTGATTCCATATCTTTTTTCACACCCTACTATAAATCAGTTTTTAAAAGATTTATTTTTTTAACATAAAAGTGGAATATCATGAAAAATTATCTCTTCTCTTCTCTTCTCTTCTCTTCTCTCATTTTCTTTTGTTGCAATAAAGAGCTTGTAATTAACAAGCCTTCCACGTCAATTGGCAAATTGCCTTCACCTGGTGAGCTTGCAGCTTTATTCAATCAGCAGGGTTTGATTTTAAATGTTAGCCAAAGCGATTTTAAACTTTCAGCCAGATCAGAGAGCACGGGGTTTTGCGAACCTGAGCCACCTGGGGGTCAAAATTGCAATACCTATCATGTAAATACAACCATTGATGTCCCGCCGACCTATGGCTGTCCGGGATGTGATGATGCCACGGTGAATTTTGATGTCATGATTTGTCAAACTGGTACGCCGCCCGTAACAACCGTTACTTTTTTTAATTTCTTGGTGAATTCTTGTCCGGATCTTGAATATTGTTGGTCGCTTTTACCTAATTATCAGTTGGGTCCTGCTACCGATGCATTTACCTATGCTGCTTCCGTTGCAATGGAAAATCAATTTGTATCAGGATTATTAATCAGTGGTTTTATTGTTGCAAACTGCCCTGATCGATACGTAAGTTCCACATTTATCAGACAAACTTGTTATCAAATTTGTGAAATCCCTCTGTTGAATTTTCCCTATTATACTTATTTAAGCATGCCTTGTGGTGTAAAGTGTTGTAAAAGAATGACCGGATATTGTAAAGAGGAGGATGGTTCCATTAGCATTTCCAGCTCTACTTTTAGTCAAGTTGGAAGTTCCAGCTGTGTTAATCGAGCATGGTCAGAATGCAATGGGACAATCATCGACTGTTATGATGCTCCTTGTGGCGAGCAGTGAAATTTTTAATTTCTCAGAAATTTATTAATGAATCCTTAGGTTTAAATTTTTTATTATGAAGCACATTATCTACTCAATATTTTTTTTCAGCTTACCCCATTTTTTATTGGGGCAAAATATCATTCCATTTAAATTTAAGAATTTTGAACCCAATTGGTACTATTTTACGCAAACGGATCAATTACCCCTGGATAGCAATTTTCAGTCATATGAACCGGAGCATCTCACCAGTGGAGGTAATCCCTTGCTGATACATGAAGGGGCAATGTATCCGCTGCACAATATAGTAGGGGAGTTTTTCAATGGTTTTTTACTGGAAAAAATAGATCTTCAAACAGGTAAAAAGATTTGGGAGGATGGATATTATTCCAATAAAAAAGGTCACCGGCGCTATGCTCAATATCCCAGAATCAAGGATCGCAAGTTGGAACTTACACTTTATTATGAAGATAGCTTGGGTGAGATTATTTTTTATCCCTTTTGGTTAAATGCTGCCATCAATACATACGGCTATGCATTGGACAACGGTGATAAAATTTACGAAACCCGTAATCTGCCCGGGGATCCCACAAAGTCAAGATTATCCATGCCTGATCGAATTACATTTAGAGGTAGAGCTGCCATTAAAGCATTTCCTTTTGATGATGGATATAGATATTTATATACGAATGCAGCAAATACCAGAATTGGTACAGATATAATTATTGGAAGACATACTTTGACTGTTGATCAGAAATTAATTGATAAGAAGGAATTAAGCTTCAGTGTACCCAATAGTCATTCATTTTTATGGATGAATGGTTTGGATCAGAATAAGTTTGTATTATCCTTAGGAACTGATAAGAATGACAGTGTAGAAGCTGGTCTGCACTACCTGGTTTTTAATCCTGATTTGGACCTGTTGGTAAAGAAAGATTTGACAACAGAATTGGACTCTGCCGAAATTCATGCCATTGGATGTGCCAGGGAAGATTTAATGGTAGTTGGGTCATTTAATAATGAGTGGCATGAGCGATATAAAATTGGGATAATTCAAAAAATGTACTTATATAATCTGGCAGGACAAAAGCTCGATGAGTGGGATCTGAAAGGTCTTCAATCGGTGGCTACTGAACCCAGCATTGCATTTTCTATAATTTTTGAAAATAACATTCCCAGGATTCTTTTTGTTATCAATAGCGTAAAGGATGGTTTAAGGAGTCAGGAATTTTATTTGACTGCTCCCAATGGAAAGTTTGATTTGGTTAAGAAATTATCCATTGAAGACCCTAATCATGTGGCATCAGTACGAGCAATGCACCAGGCGGGAGAGAACATTATCTGTGAATATCATTATAAGGATTTTAACTCAAAACCATCCGACCCACCCAACTTGACTGCATTCGTTTCGATACCATCTTCAGAATTTAGTTTAAGAACCAATAGCAAAGACTTAGTGAAAAACAGATCAACTATTTCACTAACTCCTAATCCTGCCAGCGATTTTGTTACAATTGCGAATTTTGAAGACGAGTCGGCGATCTGCCAAATTACAAATTCATTGGGCCAGGAAGTGCAGAGCCAGAGGCTGCACCATAATAGATTATATGTTGGGCATTTAACTCCCGGCCTATATTTTGTTAAATTGGTTGGAAAGAATACTGCATCGACAACCCTGCAGTTTTTGAAGCAGTGATGGTTCAAATTTCAAAATGCTTGCCTGTTAAGAAAGCCATTTAATTCTATCCCGGTCAATTGATGAAATGGGATGCATACCCGTGAGACTTGGCTATTCGTCGCGGGCAATGTGCATGCACGCATCCCGAGGCCTTCTAACATGTTGAGCTGGGATGGACAGGGTGGGAGAGGACCATAGATTTGAATTATTTTGTCGGGCTTCCTGTTTTTGATCTCGGAGATATTATATGGAGGATTATTTGCCTTGTTTATTGGTCTTTTTATCTTTGCAGGCCTTTAAAGGGCAATATTTCAATGTTCGGGATGTAGCGCAGTTTGGTAGCGCGCGTCGTTCGGGACGACGAGGTCGCTGGTTCGAATCCAGTCATCCCGACCTAAAACGCTGTAAGTTAACAACTTATGGCGTTTTTCTTTTATGATACAACTCATCGATACCCACGCCCACCTCTCCTCCCGTAAATTCGACGACGATCGGCCCGACATGGTGCGCCGCGCCATCGCCGCGGGCGTGACCCGCATGTACCTGCCCAATATTGACGCGGAGTCCATACAGCCCATGTTGGACCTGGAAGCGGCGTTTCCGGACAACTGTTTTGCCATGATGGGTTTGCATCCCGGATCGGTGCAGCCCGGTACGTACGAACAGGAACTCGCGGTGGTGGAAAAATGGCTTGGCGAGCGCACCTGGGCGGGCGTAGGCGAGACCGGCATTGACCTGTATTGGGACAAATCCACCCTGGAAATTCAGAAAATCTCCTTTGCCCGCCAGATCGAATGGGCAAAAGACCTCGGTCTGCCCATCATCATCCATTCCCGCGAAAGCAACGAAGAGTGCCTCGAACTGGTGAGCAAAGGTCAGGATGGGCGCCTGCGCGGCATCTTTCACTGTTTTTCAGGTACCCTGGAACAGGCAAAACGCATGATTGACCTCGGCTTTATGCTCGGCATCGGCGGTACGCTGACTTACCCTAAATCGGAATTACCGGTGGTGTTGAAAGAGATACCGCTCGAGCATATCGTACTCGAAACGGACTCGCCTTACCTGCCCCCCGTGCCACACCGGGGCAAGCGCAACGAAAGCGCTTACATCCGGCTGGTGGCGGAAATGTTGTCGGAAGTGAAAGTATTGCCGTTTGCCGAAGTGGCGCGCGTCACCACCGCCAATGCGCTGCGGATGTTTGGCGCTGAAGCCAAACGTTAAGGCCGGTTGTTAAAAAACGTTAAGCCGGTTAATCTCCGGTTAAGACCGTGCGCAAATTGTTTTTCGCCTTTTTCTTTGTCCGAAAAATAAGCGTGGACATTGGACGGGTAGACGTTGGACATTGGACGGGTAGACGTT
>CAYXKO010000181.1:0-5537 GCA_964465435.1 uncultured Saprospiraceae bacterium
CTCATCCAGCTGATCTCCGACCCCGTTGATCTTCACCTGAAAATGAGGTCATCCAAATGATCCTCGCCCAGTCTTTTGTTTAAGTTTTCGAGAATGACTTCTTTGTTCAAATTCAATTCCTTTCTCAATACGGGAGATCTCAGATATACGGTCAGGGTTTTGTTCTGGAGTCTGAATTTTTCGAGATAACCTTCCGTAACAGAACCAAACAATTCGAGCCACAAGGTTTCCAGTTTTTTCTGAAAGAGCTTATGCCCCAATTGGTTGACCTCCTTGAATTCCCGGATCACCTCAGCGATTTTCTGATCATTGGTGCGTTTCATACAGCGCTAAGTTATGGTTTTCCAGGGTATAAATCCTGCCTATCAGGCCGGAGCGTCTGGAAAGTTCGGAAGCCCTTTCCAGATAGTTGTCTGTGATAAAACATTGTCCGCTATCCTGTTCAGCCAGGTAGACCAGCAAAGCTTCCACGCGGCCGGCATCCAACTTGGCAAACAGATCGTCCAACAACAAAATCGGACGCACCCCAGAAAACTTCCTCAGATATTCATATTGCGCAATACGGAGAGCCAAAACAAAAGTTTTGATCTGTCCCTGAGATCCGTAATCCTTAAGCAAATAGCCATCAGAAATCAAACGCAACTTATCTCTGTGGATTCCGGACTGGATTCTTTGGGTATGCAGATCCTTGTCCCTTTCCCTAGCCCAGCTCATGACTAAATCCTCAGAAGCATGTGATTCATACTCCAAATTTGCGTTTTGGCCGCCATTGCTGAACCTACGGGCCAGGGCATTGATCAAAGGATTTAATTCAGCCACCAGCCCGTTCCGACAATTAAAAATAAAACGTGCCGGACCCGCCATTTGTGCATCGTAAATATCCAGCAAGGTATGGTCTACCTTTCCCGATCTCGAAAACTCCTTCAAGGCAAGCTGTTTCTGTTTCAACAACTTATGATAATCGGCGAGATTTTTTAAATAATTTTGATCTACCTGGATCAGGGTCTGATTCAAGAATTGCCGCCTGGCCTCAGAATCAAACACAAAGGAGTAGATGTCATCCGGAGCCACCATGACAATGGGTATCCTGCCTAAATGCTGTGTGGCATGACTCTGCAGCTGTCCATCCCATTCAAACTCTTTTAGCTGACCCGGCATCAGCTTGACCACCAGGAAATGATCCATTTGTCCCTCGCGAAACCGGCATTCAAGGCGAAAAAAGTCCGAGTCCCAATTTACAAGGTCCTTGTCTGGCTTGGAAAAATAGCTTCTGGTCATGCTGCTGTAGTATATGGCATCCAGGAGGTTGGTCTTGCCCGAGCCATTGGGTCCGATAATAAAATTCACCCGGCTGCTCCAATCTGCAGAAACCTGTCGTATATTTTTGTAATTCAGGATTTTGATATGATCCAGGACCATAATTCAGCGCGAAGTTAGTTTTTAGGACTTATTTTTGCCGGAAATTAAGATACATGCCACAGGTGAAAACCCAAACAAAGGCTTCTGCCAAAAAGAGTTCCAAATCAATTTCGGCCTACGATAAAAACACCTGGCTGACCTGGTTTGAGACCATGTACCGGGTGCGCAAGTTTGAAGAAAGGACTCTGATGATGTATTCCCAGCAAAAGATCAGAGGCTTCTGCCACGTTTACATCGGTCAGGAGGCCATTGCCGCAGGCCTGGTTACCGGCATCCGCAAAGAGGACGCAGTGGTGACCGGGTACCGCCAGCATGGCATAGCTCTTTGCAGGGGACTGAGCAGTAAATCCTGTATGGCCGAGCTCTATGGCAAGGCTACGGGCTGCGTAAAAGGCAAGGGAGGGTCCATGCATTTTTTTTCCAGGGAGCACCGTTTTTTTGGAGGTAACGGCATCGTGGGGGCTCAAATCCCCATCGGCACCGGCATTGGATTCGCAGAAATGTACAAAGGCACTGACCTTCTCTGCGTGACCATGTTTGGCGACGGAGCTGCCCGGCAGGGAGCTTTATACGAATCCTTCAACATGGCCATGACCTGGAAGATACCTGTGATATATATTGTTGAAAACAATGGATATGCGATGGGCACCTCGGTATCCAGGACCAGCAACGTCACAGAACTCTATAAGATCGGATCGGCCTTTGATATGCCTTCCGAACCCGTGGACGGCATGGACCCAGTCGCGGTTCACGAAGCACTCGTCAAAGCCGCGGATCACTGCAGGGCAGGAAAAGGCCCCTATTTTCTGGAAATAAACACCTATAGATACCGGGGGCACTCTGTGTCAGATCCCGGCAATTACAGATCCAAGGAAGAGGTGGAACATTATAAAACCCAGGATCCCGTCCTCACAACAGAAGAAAGGATCCTTAATTCCAAAATAGCCTCCCAGGAAGAACTTGAGGCCATTAAACAGGCCATTTCGCTGGAAATCGACGAGGCAGTGAGGTTTGCAGAAGAATCCCCCTTCCCTTCCGGAGAGGATTTGTACGAAGACAATTACGTACAGGAAGATTATCCTTTCCTGAAAGACTGATGTGATCCTCCATCCGGATCTCAAGCGATCTCCGGAGTCGGACCATAGCATTATTTTTTTATCTATACTGTTCTGTTTTACAGCTAATTACTTTCAAAACACCAGGCCAAAAGGTCCATTTCGGAGGTTCCTGCAATATTTTCTGAACAATAATTAGTTTCATTCCCTATTTTTGCGGGGTTTTTTAAAAGCAAACAATGGCAAAAGGATACAGATCTACCAGTAAACCGGCATCCGCGGTTTCCAATTCATCTAAGGCAGATGAGACCATAATAGACATCAGCGTTGTAAAACAACAAGCAGAATCATTCTACGAATCCAAAAAAACCATTATTTGGGGGATCGTTGGGGGCGTTTTGGTTTTGATAGGAGGCTATCTGGGATACCGCTACCTGTATATCGAGCCTCAAAACAAGTCAGCCCTGGAGCAAATGTATCAGGCTGAGATGCTTTTTGAAAAGGACTCATTTGAAATGGCCTTGAATAATCCCGGAGGTGGATTTTCAGGATTCCGGGAGATTGCCGACAATTTCGGTGGAACTCCGACAGGCAACCTTGCCAAATACTATGCCGGCATTTGTGCCTTAAAGCTTGGCAATTACCAGGAAGCAAAAGAATTTATTGAGTCCTTTGATGGCAAAGGCGAAGTAATGCCTATATTAAAGTACAATGCCCTTGGGGACATCAATGCCAATCTGCTTGATTATGATGCCGCCCTTAAGAATTATGAAAAAGCCTCCACTGTGAGGAAGAATGATTTTCTGACCCCGATGATCCTCAAAAAAATCGGAATCCTGAAGGAGAGCCTGGGAGATACTGCCGGCGCACTCAAGGCTTTTGAAGAGATCAAGGAAAATTATCTGGGATCACCAGACGGGGTCAGCATAGAGCGCTATATCCTGAATATTAAGCCCGAATAAACCATTCTGATCCTTGGCAGGACGAGCTCCCACCCCATCCGGTAATTACAGAGTTAAATCACCAAATTTCAAGATCGGGATTCTGTACACTACCTGGCATGAAAAAATTATCGAAAGACTATTGAAGGGTGTGCGAAAGGCCTTAGCTTCTCATGAGGGCCTTGAAAGCCAAGCAATTTTTTACCAGGTCCCGGGATCCTTTGAACTCCCTCTGGCTGCTGACTGGCTCCTGAAGTCAGGATCAGTGGATGGTGTGGTTTGTCTTGGATGCGTTGTCAAAGGAGAGACCCAACACGATGAGTTTATCAGCCATGCGATCAACAAGGCCATTCTGGATGTAAGCCTGAAACATTCACGTCCGGTGATGAATGGTGTGTTGACCACGCTTAATGAAGCCCAGGCGAAAGCCCGCTCCGGAGGAAATAAAGGAAACAAGGGAGAAGAATGTGTTCATGCGCTTCTGGAAATGTTAATTCTCCGGGAGCGGATCAAAAAAAATCTGAAATGATCCTATCCGCACATCTGATCGATGCAGGTCTCTTCAAGCTTGATGGCGGCGCCATGTTTGGCGTGGTGCCCAAAGCCATGTGGCAAAAACTCAACCCGCCCGATGATAACAACATGTGCACCTGGGCCTTGCGATGTCTTTTAATTCGAACCAAGGACCGCAACATTCTGGTGGATTGTGGCATGGGAGACAAGCAGGATGCAAAATTCAGATCTCACTTCAGCCCGCATGGCTCGGGCGAGCTCCTGAAATCCATCCGCTCTGCCGGCCTGGAACCCAATGAAATCACCGATGTTTTTCTCACCCATTTGCATTTTGATCATTGCGGAGGTGCAGTCCTGCGCGATCAGGATGGAACTCTGAAGCCCACCTTTCCCAATGCTGTCTATTGGTCCAATCAAAGACATTGGGACTGGGCGTCGAAGCCCAATGAACGGGAAAAAGCGTCTTTCCTGCGCGAGAATTTTATGCCACTACAAGAAGCCGGCGTAATCCGTTTTCTCGACAACCCCGATAACCTAAAAGACTGGCCTGAAGAACTGAGTTTCAGGTATTGTGACGGCCATACCGATGGATTAATGATCCTCGACTTTTTTGTGGGGGAGAAACACTATATCTATCCGACAGACCTGATCCCTTCCAGCTACCACATCGGGCTACCCTACGTAATGGCATACGATGTCAGGCCTCTGGACACTCTGAAAGAGAAAAATGAAATATTGGAGTTGGCTCTCGAATTGGATTCGACCTTCATCTTTGAACATGATCCGGTCCATCCTTTTGCCAAAGTGGTTAAAACCGAATCTGGCAGGATACAAATCTCCGAATACCCCCAATCATTCTGATCAGCCCCTGCCTGGGATTATAAGCAGATCCGCTTTCACCCTTTTCTCGCTTGAATTTTCCGGCACTACTAAGTTTCATCTGTTGGGTCATACCGAATGAACCAGGCCTTTTTATCCCGAAACCCATTGGCCTTATCCCTCAATAAATAAATTTACCGGACCTTAGGATCACCCTGCCGCATCAGATTACGAACTGGCTCTTTCTCTACGATGAGAAATTTGCCCAAAATCGGATCATGCATAGAAAATATTTTTACTTTTGAAACATTATTAAAACCTCATTATTAACATTTCTGTTGTCTCTTTTATATTCTGGAACCAATTTAGAAGTATGGGCTTCGATTTGTCAATAAGTAGATTTTCCGGAATCAAATCCATACCAGGAGTTCTTTCGGTTTGGATTTTGGTCCTTGGCATCTTTGGAGCCTGCAATACAGCTTCAGATAGTCATGAGGACCCCCGAATTGAATTCACAGAGAAAATCCAAGGTTCATGGCTGCTGGATTCAGTTTATATGTATAACCCGGATCTGGGTCCGGCTTTTTACGAAGACGTCAGTGAGGTAATGGTGGGATCCAACCCCACTGTGCTGATTTTTGAAAATGACGAATATCTGATTGCGCCGGGCAGCTCCCGCCATTATTTAACCCTGGCAGGAGACTACAGATTAAACTTTCAAGGTAAAGCTGCCATACTCGAGTTAAGGTCACCTGGAGGAGAATTTTCATTACCCGTTTCAATGACGGAG